>JAYSZC010000522.1:0-3935 GCA_043738235.1 Lewinellaceae bacterium
GTCACCCCCCTCTCTGTTGGAGAGGGGGCCGGGGGGTGAGGCCTATACACTATCACACCGCTCTATTCGCGTCAAACTGCTCCAGATAATCCGCTACCCGGCGCAGGAAAGAGCCGCCCAGGCTGCCGTCCACAACGCGGTGGTCGTAGGAAAGAGAAAGGAACATCATCTGCCGGATCGCGATGACATCGCCGTATTGTGTTTCGAGCACCGCCGGTTTTTTGCGGATGGCTCCGGTTGCCAGAATAGCGACCTGCGGCTGATTAATAATAGGCGTACCCATCACATTGCCGAAGGTGCCGACATTGGTAAGCGTAAAGGTGCCGCCCTGAATATCTTCCGGTTTGAGCTGGTTTTGTCGCGCCCGGGCGGCCAGGTCATTTACCTGTTTGGTAAGACCGGCCAGGTTCAGCAGGTCGGCATTTTTAATCACCGGAACAATCAGGTTGCCGGAAGGCAATGCGGCGGCCATCCCAATGTTGATGTCTTTTTTAACGATGATGCGGGTACCGTCCACAGAAATATTAATCATTGGGAAATCGCGAATCGCCCGGGCGATGGCTTCTATAAATATAGGTGTAAACGTGATGTTTTCGCCGTATTGTTTTTTAAACGGTTCTTTCACCCGGTTGCGCCAGTTGACCATGTCGGTTACATCCACTTCTACAAATGAAGTGACGTGCGGACTGGTTTGTTTGCTCATCACCATGTGGTCGGCAATGAGTTTGCGCATCCTGTCCATTTCCACAATCTCGACATTGCCGCCCACACTGACTGCGGGGGCCGTTTTCGCCATAGTAGCTACGGCAGGCGCTACCGGTGCGGCGGCTGTTTGTCCGCTGCCCTGGCGGTGCGCAACATAGGCCAGCATATCTTTTTTTGTAACGCGCCCATCCTGACCGGAACCGGGAATAGTGTCGAGTTCCGCTTGGCTGATGCGTTCTTCTTTGGCAATCGTGCGCACCAGCGGCGAGTAAAACCGGCCCGACGCACCAATGGCAAGGGGTTGCAGCGCCATGGCGGATTCTGAGGCAGGTACGTACGGGACGGTTGCTGCTTCACGGTGACCATTCGACGGAGTCGGCTGGCTTACGGCGGGCGATGCGGCAGGCTGGGCATTGGCAGCATCGGTTTCAATGATCGCGATTACCTTATTGATGGGTACGACATCGTCTTCCTGGAAAAGAATTTCCACCAGCACACCGGCCACAGGAGACGGCACTTCGCTGTCTACTTTGTCCGTGGCAATATCGAGTACGGCCTCATCGAGGTCGATGCGCTCACCGGGTTTCTTGCGCCATTTCAGGATGGTGGCTTCCATAATGCTTTCGCCCATTTTGGGCATTACGAGTTCGACACGAGCCATATTGCAAAAGGTGGGAATGAGGTAGCCATACCCTGGCCATCGCGATTCCCGTTTTTTTATGGTTTAATAATAATTTGGTTAAAGCAGCGCAAAGGTACTACTCTCGCCGGCAGTTGGCGATGGGATTTGGCAGTTTTAGAATAAAATTTTGTCTGAAATGCTCAACTTTGCCATGCCATGCAACACATCAAAAACATTATTTTCGATTTCGGCAATGTCCTGATGGACCTCGATCTGCCCGCTGTCGAACGGGAATTTCAGCACTTTTGGGGCGATCAATTTGAACAAGCACGTGCGAACCTGGGCCGCGACCGTATCTTTGAACTGTATGAAACGGGCGGACTCAGCACGGATGAGTTTGTAGCGGCTATTCGTTTTGCCGGACCTTCCCTGCTATCCAAAGAACAGGTCGTGCAGGCCTGGAACTCGATTTTTATCGGCATGCCCAAACACCGTTTTGATTTTCTGCTCCGGCTCCGGCAGCGTTACAAACTGTTCCTGCTCAGCAATATCAACGACCTGCACGAGCGCTGGATAGCCGACTACATGATGCGGGAACACCAAATTGAGGACTATGAAATGACATATTTTGACGGCGTGTATTTCTCGCACCTCATCCGGCTGCGCAAACCCGACCGTGACATGTATGAATATGTCCTGGCCGACGCTGAAATTCTGGCGGGAGAATCCGTTTTTTTCGACGACCTCGAAATCAATGTAGAAGCTGCCCGCCAAACAGGCATTCAGGCATTTTTACACCCGGTCGGCACTGAAATAGTCAGTCATGTCCAACTTATTTTACCCTAAAAAAAAGTGCAAAACAGCACCAGGCAAAAGGCCGTATAACTCATTGGCATTCACTGCGTTTTGCCTTTTTCCCTTTTTGCCTTTTCCCTTATTTCCTTATCTCGCTGTGCCGATCCGGTGCAGAAAATTATTGTCAGACAAGCGACATTACCCGCAAACTTTCTACATTTGACAAAGCGAAAGCAATCCCCCCGTATGTCGCTGATAAAAAAAATGCTCCTCTTTGACGCGATCCCACTGGTCGCTTGCCTGGCTACTCTTTGGATGATGTACCAACATCAGCCCAAACAAGTAATTATACCATTCAAAGCTTCTTCTGAAAGTGTGGTCGTCAGCAGTATAGATCATGTCAAAAACATGGATACTGCAAAAGCGATGATAGAGCCGGAGCCGCAAGAACTAAAAAAAGACAGCCGGCAAAAACGCAAACTTTCCCCGTCGGTATTTCGCCCCGGCGGGCCTGATACCATTCCCTACCTGGCATTCGATCCCATGATGTTGCAGGCGATGTACGAGCAGGCCAACTTTCTACGCCGCAGCGACACGCCGGCCCGGGGTTCATCGGGCATCACAAAAAAGGAAATGTTGCGTACGGTAGAGCTGCTACAAAGCGTACAATTACTCGATCCGAACGTACTGCATACCACCTTTGATTTTTACAGCATTAATACCGATCTGAAAAAAGACAAAGTGCGGGTAACCGGTTATTATACGCCCCTGATCAAAGCAAGCCGCATACAAACGCCAGAATTTCCCGTTCCGATGCTGCGCCGTCCAGAATCCGGGGTGCCCAACCCTGCCGCTATTGAAGCGGGCGCACTCGCCGGTCAAGGCCTGGAACTGGCCTGGTTGCCCAATGAAAAAGAACTCCGCAACGCCCAGTTACAAGGCTCCTGCATGATCCAGTTTACCGATGGCAAACGTGAGCATTTCGGTTTTGGCGGTTCCGTAAGGGGCGCCGGAGGAACGTATGTTTTTTTTAAGGATGTCGGCGACAAGGTGCTTGGCGCAGGTTTTTTCCCGCTCACACCGGGTTATTCTGTGGCTGTTGACACCCGTTACATTCCTATCGGCAGCACGCTCCTGGCCGAATTGCCCGATATAGATGCCTCCGGCAAATTGAAAGGATATATCTACCGGATCATTTTTGCCCAGGATCGGGGCGGAGCGATTAAAACGACCAAACGAATCGACCTGTATTCCGGCCTGGGCCAAAAAGGTTTGCAGGAAGCGCGAAAAGTGAATCGTTTTGGACGACTTTGGCTACTTTTGCCCAAAGAAAAATGATTCCTTTTTTTAACATGAAAAATATTGCCATTCTTACAGGAGGCGACTCCGCAGAGCGGGTGATTTCGCTCAAAAGCGGACAGGTTGTACGCGAAAATTTACCTACCGACCGCTATCGTACTTTCCTGATAGACGTTCAAAAAGCCGACTGGCGTGATTTGGATTCCGGTATTGCCATAGATAAAAATGATTTCTCCCTGCGGCTTGCCGACGGAGAAAAAATTCATTTCGACGTTGCATTTGCCGCTTTACACGGCAGTCCGCTCGAAGACGGTAAAATGCAGGGTTACCTCGAAATGCTGGGCATCCCCTACACCTGCTGCGACGGTTATGTGAGCGCGCTTACGATGAGCAAGCACAACACCAAACTGCAACTGGCGCCCTACCGGGTGCCGATGGCGCCTTCCGAACTTTTGCAAAAAGGAGCAGCGGTGGATGTGGATCGATTGCTTCAACTGGGGCTTCCACTTTTTGT
>JAYSZC010000523.1:0-1622 GCA_043738235.1 Lewinellaceae bacterium
AATTGAAAGAACAGTTCCTTGCATATCGGTCAAAAATGAATTTTGTTGAACAATTCTAAAGGCATTTTTAAACATTCCGGGGTTGCACGCCCGAATGTCATTTTCCGATGACGAAATATTTTCCAACCGGAATATTATTTTACGGCATGATACAAACAAAACAGATTGGGACAACGTGGCTTTTCCATCTCTATGCAACGCTTTTTGTAGTGCTGCCCTGGTCGGTCGATGTTGCCGCCGGCAGTTGGCATATCCGCCTGCCTTCGGAAGCGCTCACCGTGTTCTTGGGGCTTTCACTGCTTTGCTTTGTCTGGCAGCAGCCTTCCCTGTTGCGCGCTATCTTTCACAGGAAAATATTGCTCGCAGCGGGTATCGCCTGGTTACTTTGGCTCACGCTGAGTATGATTTGTTCCACGATGCCGCTGGTGTCTTTCAAATACTGGTTGGTCGATGCAGGGCAATGGTGGGTCTTTTTCGCGGGATTGCTTTTGTTTCCGGATTGGTGGCGGAGATTACTTCCTTTTTTTATTTGTTCAATGGGTGGCGTTGTGGTTTACACGCTTGCACATCATTATCAGTACGATTTTCGGGCCGACCAATCCATGCTGGCGCCGATGCCTTTTTTCCCCGATCATACCCTATATAGTGCAATTTTGGTGACTTTATTACCCGTTTTGCCGTTCCTTTTTAAAAAATCCGTTGCTTCAGGGTTTGCAATTTTATTTGTAACAGGACTTGTTTTTGCGGTTTGCCGCGCGGCCTGGTTGTCGCTGACGGCTGCGATATTCCTGCTCATGCCACTTGTTTTTCACAACAAATGGAAATGGATGCTGCTGTCTGTCTGCCTTGTGATCGCCTCGGGAGCATGGATGCAGGACAGGATAAAAGAGCAAATCACACATGACGTGTCATCCCTCGAACGAATCAATCGTTATGCCTGTGCGTTGCGCATGGCGCGTGACCGGCCTGTCACCGGCTTCGGCCCGGGCACATTTCAATTCAGGTATCTACCATTCCAGCGAGCGGAGGACATGACACGTATTAGTATAACCAATCCGGAAAAAGATCTTCGCCCCGATCAATTCGGGCGCGGCGGCGGCGCGCATTCCGAATATTTCCAGGCGCTGGCCGAAAACGGCTGGCCCGGCCTGGTCTTTTGGCTATTACTGGTTTGTGCTGCTGTTTATAAAGGAGCCAGGATATTTCTGTCCGGACAAAACAAAGAACATTTATGGTTTGTACTAGCTGTTACGGGCAGCCTGTTGACATTGATACTCCATACCCTGTTCAATAATTTCCTGCACGACGGGCGTATCGCGATGCTGTTCTGGGGGTATGTCGCCTGGCTGGTGAGGCGTGAGACGTAATAAGAGGGATGAGGAATGGGGGATGACCGAGCGCGACTAACAGGGATGAGGTATGAGGGATGAGGAATGACCGAGCGCGACTAACAGGAATGAGGAATGAGGGATGAGGAATGACCGAGCGCGACTAACAGGGATGAGGAATGAGGGATGAGGAATGACCGAGCGCGATGTCCGACATAACGCTCGGTCATTCCTCATCCCTCATTCCTCATTCCTGTTAGTCGCGCTCGGTCATTCCTCATCCCTCATTCCTCA
>JAYSZC010000524.1:0-1619 GCA_043738235.1 Lewinellaceae bacterium
CTCAAACCATCAAACTTTTCAAACCATCAAACTATAAACCATTAACCATTGAAAGTCCTTTCCTCCATCGCCTGCAACCTCGATGCCGATATTTTACTGGCAGCCCTTCCACTCCTGGAAGCTGGGAAAGTACAGGCGATCGAATGGTCTTTTGATACCCTGTATCATGTCAGGGAAGTACCACCCTGGTTTGAGGAGTTGTTGCAGGAGTTTGGCAATGCAGGTCGCCTGATCGGGCACGGGGTGTTTTTTTCGCTGTTCTCCGGGAAGTGGTCGACAGCGCAGCAGGAATGGCTGGATCAGTTGAAAAACCTGTCGAACACCTTTGCCTTTGATCACATCACCGAACATTTCGGATTTATGACGGGCGCCGATTTCCATGCCGGCGCACCGATCAGCCTGCCCTGTACGCCTGTCACCCTGGCTATCGGCCGGGATCGGCTGCGGCGAATGTATGATGCCTGCCAATGCCCTGTGGGCCTGGAAAATCTGGCCTTTTCCTATTCCCTGGAAGAAGTGAAAAAACACGGCGATTTCCTGCTGCAATTGATAGAGCCGGTCAACGGTTTTATTATCCTGGATTTGCATAACCTGTACTGCCAGTCGCACAATTTCGGACTGGATGCGGATGCGCTGCTACAACTGTACCCGCTCGACCGGGTACGGGAAATTCATATTTCCGGCGGCAGTTGGGAAGATTCGCCGCTTTTGACGGACAGGCAAATCCGCCGCGACACCCACGACGATTCCGTCCCCCATGCCGTGTTTCATCTGCTGGAATACGCGATGCAGCAATGCCCGAATCTAAAATATGTGGTGATGGAACAACTGGGCGCCGGACTAAAAACCGAAGCGAGCAGAAATCTTTTCCGGCAGGATTTTGCCGCAATGGATGCTATTGTCCGGAGACATCAACCACCTGTTCAAAACCTCCATGCCTTTTTACCTTCCGAACAAGCCCGGCCGGGGCCGCCGGTGGAAGATGCCTTGCTACATCAGCAGCAGCAACAATTGTCCCGGATACTGGAAAACGCCCCGGCATATACCGATGCGCAACGCCTGCTGTCTGCCTCCGATCTCGCCCACAGCGCCTGGGAAATTGAAAAATGGGAACCTTATATGCTGGAAACAGCCCTGCGGATCGCGCAAAAATGGAAAAAAGGGTTTGCATAATTTCGCCTTTCCCGTTCAACCATTTCAGGCTTTACAGTCCGCTTAAAGCATCGGCTCGACCGCTTTCCTCCGGGTTAAAAAAAGCGCCACATAGATGGCTATCCCAAGCGCCACAACTGCGCTCAGCAAAAAAGTGGCGCCCGAACCTTTCCAGTACCAGATGCCGCCTGCCAGGCTACTGGCCAGCAACGCAGCAAGGCTTTGAAAAGCCTTCGAGTATGCCGATGAAAATGATCGAAAAACCGATGCTTTTCAGGTAAACCGGCATCACAGGATACAACATTTCGCCGGCCATATCCGTAAACAGGCTGACGAGGGAAAGTATCCAGACGTTGCGAGACATTTTTTAGAGGTGAGAAGTGAGAAGTGAGAAGTGAGAGGCATCCCGCTTGGCGGCTCGATGATTTTAGTATGGACTTTTCAGGCATGTAATCGTGAGTCGTGAG
>JAYSZC010000525.1:0-10405 GCA_043738235.1 Lewinellaceae bacterium
CAGATCCCCTAATTGTTCCTGCTTTACTTCCATGATCAATGAATATCTAGTATGTCAATGAACTAAACGCAAAAATTTAAGCGAAAGGGGTGTTTAAAAATTTCGGGAAGTTTGAGCGCGAAAAAGAAGGTCAAACAGCCCACAAAACTGATTAAAACGACCGCGCCAAGCGGAAGCCTAAATTTTCGTAGCGGTACGCCGGTGAGCTGTTGCCGCGAACAGCGACACGGCAGTACCGCAGACCGCCGTACCAGCCGCCGCCGCGAAACACACGGTGAACGCCCGAACTTGGCCCACCGGGGTTGGTCTGTTTTTCAGAAGAATAATTTCCATTCCAGTCACTACACCATTCCCAAACATTGCCTGTCATATCAAATAGGCCAAAATCATTGGAATCGAAAGACCCGACCCGTGCCGTTGAGGCGTAGCCATCATGATAATTTAAAAAAATATTTGTTTTTGTCCAGTTGTACTGACTTGCAGTCGTTTCGTCGGCCACATTCCCAACCTTCTTTCCCGCAGGTTCGCCATCTCCCCAACTGTATTTGGTATGGCGGGATCCGTTCCCGGCGGCGTATTCCCATTCGGCTTCCGTGGGCAGGCGGTAGGTTTTGCCCGTTTTTTGTGAAAGCCAGTAGCAGTAGGCCATTGCATCATTCCAACTGACGTGTATGACAGGGTGATTATATTCACTTTCCGGGCGGAAATTGCCTTCTGCATCGTACCGCCAGTCAATACCGGGTTTTAGTTCCCAATTGGCAGTAGTTGAATTATAAAAATCGCTGCCTTTGCCATTTTTTTCCGCATCAGTTTGGTACCCGCTCGCTTCTATAAACGTCTGGAACTCAGCCACTGTGAGTTCATATTTGGACAAATAAAAATCGGAAACTGTCACTTCGTGCACGGGTTTTTCATCGTCTTCACCATCAGTGCTGCCCATCTTGAATGTACCACCTCGGATGCGCAGCATGTTGTCAGGCACTACGCTGTTTTGCATTGCCTTCATTTTCGCGTCAGCCGCCTCGCAAAACAGGGCTTTCCCGATACCGGTCGAGTCGAGCCAGCGCTGGTAGGTGTTTGTGCGCTCCCGGAAAAAAGAGATTTCGTCGTCAGAAAAGGTGATGCGCTGCGCTTGAGCGAACAATGGCAGCAAAAGCCAAAAAAAAGGGCTTATCTTTTTAATCATGTTTCAAAATGGTTGTTGAAGAAGCAAATATAGTGGTGGCATGGGATTTTAGTGCGGGTATCTGGTCAGTCATTAAAATCCCATGCAAGCACTATCTGTGAAGTTCCTACCTTCGCAAAAATTTAAACCACTCTAATGGCAGCAACAAAAATTACGGTAAACTCCAACGGCTCTCTCAAAATCGAGGGTGATTTTGAAATTGTAGACGCGCAGGGAAATGTATACGGGCTTCAAGGCCGCACAACGCTGGGCCTGTGCCGCTGCGGTATGTCCAAAAACAAACCCTTTTGCGACGGTTCGCACAACGGGCATTTGGAACATCAGGCGGTGGCCTTTGATTTGCCGCCTAAGAAGGTGTAAAAAAGGGCAAAATTAGTTTTGATTAAATCCTTTGTAAATGCTTGATTATCAACACTGATAACCGATAACTAATAACGGATAACTATTTATCCCAGCACTCCCGCTTTGTCATCACCTCAAACCCGGGATCGCGCGTCATTCGCAAATAGGTATCGCGGTTGTGGCGCGCGTTCTCTTCCGGCAATTTTCCTTGAAAAATAAAATTGGCCAGCACAGGCCAGTCGCTTTTTGCTGCGGCATTCAACACGATACAGGCACATTTTTCGGGTGAATACTCCGGGTGGTTCTGCTGTTCCATCGACTGCGCTGCTTGCAAATAACCGGTGATGGTCAGACGGGCGGGCATGTCGAATTCAACCCGGTGTACGCGCGGATTGGCGGGGAGATACGTGACGCGAAAAGCATCGCTGTCGGAAAGTGGAAATCCGGTGGGCAACAAAAAAGCGCCTTCTCTGGGTACTTTGAATTGTCCGGTGGTGCGTACGCTGTCGGCGGTAGTGAAGGTATAAAACACCTTTCTCTGCCGGCCCTGCGTATTGTAAAAAAGTTGGGCGACGGCCATTTTACCCTGCGCAGCAAGCAGGCCCTGCGATTTTAGAGCTTCCGTGCTCAACAGGCTGTTTTCCATAAACCCTTTTCCTTCCTGCCATTTGCCGAATTGGTACAATCCGAAAAAAACGCCGCCGATGACCACAGCCAGACCGGCAGCAAGCCACAATACATATTTCAGGTTGCGGCGGTCTTCCGTTTTTCGCAGGCGGTTGAGGGGCGTATCAACTTTTCTGTTGGTGGTAAATTCGTAGGAAAAGGAGTCCCGCTCCTTGTAGATTTTTATTTCGCACAGTTCGTCTTCAATAAAAAACGAATAACCCTTCGTCTCCAGCACCGAAAAATCGACCTGAATCACCCGCATATTGCAGTGGATGAGCAAATGGCCGGTTTTGTCGCCATGATACAACCCGATGCGGTGTTTGCCTCCATGTGGATCCAGATATACCCAGCCGAGTTGTGCCATACGGAAGAAAGGCGAGTGAAGAGTCAGGCTTGCAAGGCCGCTACAATATGTTGTTCAATGCGTTGCAGAACATCAACGGTCTCCTCTTTGATAAATTTTAGTCCGGTCACTTTTTCATACAGTTCCACGTAACGGTCGGTAATCTCCTGCACGAAGGCATCCGGCATTTCGGGCATTTGTTGCCCTTCTTTGCCCTGAAAACCATGCGCGATCAGCCACTCACGGACAAATTCCTTGCTGAGTTGACGCTGGTGTTCGCCTTTTTTTTGGCGTTGTTCATATCCTTCCGCATAAAAATAACGCGAACTGTCGGGCGTGTGAATTTCGTCCATCAGCAGGATTTGGCTGTCTTTTTTCCCGAATTCGTATTTGGTGTCGATCAGGATCAGCCCGCGTGCAGCCGCCATCTCGCTGCCACGGCGGAAAATGGCGCGCGTATACGCTTCCATTTGTTCGTAGTCTATAGGATCCACCAATCCGCGCGCCAGAATGTCTTCTTTGGAAATATCTTCATCGTGCCCTTCTTCGGCTTTGGTGGTCGGGGTAATAATCGGCTCGGGAAAAGGGTCGTTTTCCCGCAGGCCTTCGGGCATGACAACGCCGCAGAGTTCGCGAACACCGCTTGCATAGGTACGCGCTGCATGGCCGGCCAGGTATCCGCGAATGACCATTTCCACCCGGATCGGCTCGCAGCGATGCCCGATCGCCACATTCGGATCGGGCGTCGAAATCAGCCAGTTGGGACATATATCGCGGGTAGCCGAGAGGAAATACGCGGCAATCTGATTCAAAACAGCGCCTTTTTGAGGAATCGCCCGCGGCAAAATATGATCAAATGCCGAAATGCGGTCACTGGCTACCATCACGAGTTTATCGCCGACGGTGTACACATCGCGGACTTTGCCCCGGTAAAAAGCCGTTTGACCGGGCAATTGAAAATTAGTTTCACGAATTGTTGTCATGGGGCAAAGTTGGGAAAAAAGCCCCAAATGCTGCATGGAAAACAGTTTCTTTGCCGGGGGATATTTGTTGAAAGTAACCCGTTTAAAAAACAAGCGGCAAGGATGCCAAAAAATGTAATCATCATCACCGAGGCTGCGGATATCCCTACAACATTAGACCGGGAACTGGTTGTAAACTACCTGAAAACCAGTTACTGGACGGAACTGATCCGCGTGGACGACCGGGGCGCCAATATTCGGGTCGGGCAACCGCATCCGCACCATATCCAGCGGCAGTTAGAAGACTATGGTATCGAACGCTACGCTTTTCTCACTGCCTGGAATCCGGGATCACAACCCCTCGATCAGTGGCACAACCGCTGGCGCAATCTAAGCCTGGAAATGGAATTACATCCGCATTGCCGCCTGCTGCGGCGCGGGCTGGGCATCGGAACCGACGAAAACTGGCCGCCGGAAGAAAGTTTCTGGGCCCTGGATATTCCTTTGGAAAAAGCAGTGGAATTGGGGCGACAGTTCGGACAACATGCGATGGTGGTCTGGGAAAAAGGGGGAGTGCCGGAGCTGTGGTGGATTTAGTAAAAAAGGCAAAAAGCAAAGGGCAAAAAGCAATTTGGAACAATACAACACGGTGATTCCAAATTGCTTTTTGCCCTTTGTTTTTTGCCTTTTTCATTTGCGTTCCAACACATCCTTCACCGCCCAGATCACATCTTTCTTACCAAGTCCGTATTTATCCAGCAATTCGACCGGTTTTCCACTTTCTCCAAAAGAGTCATTCACGCCGACGTATTCCATCGGAACAGGCATTTTGTGCACCAGCAGGTTGGCAATGGCGTCGCCGAGGCCGCCGTTGCGCTGGTGTTCTTCCGCCACCACGACCGCGCGGGTTTTGCTGACGGAATCCAGAATCGTCGCTGCATCGAGCGGTTTGATGGTATGGATATTGATGACTTCGCAGGAAACACCCTGTGCGGCGAGTTCCTGTGCCGCCTCGATACTCGTCCACACCAGGTGGCCGGTAGCAAAAATGGTCACATCCGTACCGGAAGCCAGTAAAAGCGCTTTTCCGATCTCGAACGGCAGGTTTTCGGTAAACATGGCCCAGGCCGGGCGACCGAAACGCAGGTATACCGGTCCGTGGTATTCTGCAATGGCCAGGGTAGCCGCCTTGGTCTGGTGGTAGTCGCAGGGATTGATGACGACCATGCCCGGCAACATACGCATCATGCCCAGGTCTTCCAGAATCTGGTGGGTAGCGCCGTCTTCACCGAGTGTAACCCCCGCGTGCGAGGCGCAGATTTTTACATTTTTATGCGAATACGCCACACTCTGGCGAATCTGGTCGTACACGCGGCCCGTGCTGAAATTGGCAAAGGTGCCCGTGAACGGTATTTTTCCGGCCGTAGCCAGTCCGGCAGCAATCCCGATCATATTCGCTTCCGCGATACCGACCTGGAAAAAACGTTCGGGAAATTCTTTGTGGAAATGCTGCATTTGCAGGGATTCCATCAGGTCGGCGGTGAGTCCGACAATGTTGGGGTTTTGACGGCCCGCTTCGAGCAGGCCCTGGCCGAAACCGTCGCGGGTGGCTTTGGTGCCGGTTGATTTTATATCGTTGATGTTCATAAGTATCGGTAAGTGATTGACTTTTACACTTTTAGGAAAGTATCGGCAGCAAGGCGTCCAACTTTTCTTTTATCTCGGGGTCTATTTCTGAAGGCTTCATTTGAGAAATTATTTCATGATAATCTCGTTTCCAAATAGATTGAGGTAATCCTACTTTTTCATAAAATTGGGGTATTATTTTGTTTAACCAATTATCTGTTAATTTTTCATCAGACCACCAAAGGTCATTTAAATCTCGTAAGTAAGCCGGCGCTGTAATGTCTTTTATGACTTCATCCATAGCCTTTTCCAATTCATGGCCTTGCTTATCTCTATGTCTTAGAGAGGCCAATTCACTAGCGTAACGGAGGAGCAATTTTGGCTTGGCAAAATAGTTTTCCAATTCCCTTTTTTGCCAGCACAACACTTTTAATTGGTGTTTTGACTGCTGCTGATTGTCTAATCTATCAAAGAGTGCAATTCCCTTGAGTTTTGGAAAAACTTCTTTAAACGTATCAAAAGTTCTTATCGCTAAATGTGGGGTATTGGTTCCAACATATTGCACATTAGCATTGTGCAATAAAGGTTCTACTGGGTGTGACAGCTTTTGAGCAAATGCTTTTAAAATATCCAAATCACTGGATCCTTCCAGAAATAGGATATGACCCCTCAACCTTGCCAAGTAGTATTTATCCCAGCCGAATTCGATCAACGAACGCCTAATATGGGTAGCAATTTTGGACGAATTTACTTCAACTACTTTTTGCTCAATGAGGGCAATGATCTTGGAGGTTTCCACAGCTTCATCAAGTACTACTTCAGAATGGGAGGCGATCATAATTTGCGAACCTACTTCTTCCGCGACTGTACTCAATAACTTGAAGATTTCACGTTGGCGGATAACTTCTAAATGCGCATCTGGTTCATCCAATAGCATGATAGTACCAGGATTCGCATACATATAAGCCAATAATAATAATGTCTGCAAAAAACCCCGCCCTCCTGAAGAAACATCATAACGGATCCCGTTTTCAGTGTATTCCAGTTGAATAATACCTGTCGCTCGAATGAATTCAGGCTTGTGAAGTATTACACCAAAAGCTTTTTTTAGATGACCGATAAATCGCTTCCAGTTTTCTTCACCATCAGTTGGGATTAAGGGTTTTGCCTCTGGATAGAGAATTTCGTAGCAAATATTGCGCAGCACTTCTGCTGTTTTCCCTTCTCCTAATTTCCGGTCTATAGAACCTTGTGTGAGTTTATCTTCAGCAGAAGAAAGACCTGACATAGGCTGCAAAAACCGGAAACGGATGCCGTTTCCGGTTTTGAATACATCTTTTATTTCTTTAAGCCCTTCGGTGATTCGGCAGGTGAGCGATTCTGCGTTAGAAAAGGTAAGTTCTGTCTTACAAATCCAGTCTTTTCCATTAGTCTGTCCATTTACCGTTATTTCTAACGGAATATGAACTTGTCCCAGTCCTTTATCTCGCTGTTGGGTTACTTTTTTATTTCTCCATAAAAAACGAGCATCTGCAATAGGGCTATTGAGTAAATCACGTCGATTAATAGTAACTGCTCCGCCTTTATTCAAATCACTTTTTTGAGCAGCCTGTAAGAAAAGAGTAACCCCTGTTTCCCAAAGGCTCAAAGCTTGAAAAATGGTAGACTTCCCAGAATTATTTGGGCCAATAATGACCACAGACTGCCCTAAGTCGAAGGAAATATCCTCTAACTTTTTGAAATTTTTAATGGAAATCCTTGTTATCATCGCTGGAAGTATATTTTGAAATCCTGCTAAAAATCTCCCAAACTCGTCGTTCCCAACTGCCCTACAGCGCTTTCATATTGTTCCAGATTCGGCGCTTTGCCATGCCATTTGTGGGTGCCCTGCATAAAGTCGATGCCGTAGCCCATGTGCGTTTTCATCAGGATCACCACCGGTTTGCCTTTGCCGCTGCGACGTTTGGCTTTGCGCAGCATGGCGATCACGGCGTCGAGGTCGTTGCCATTTTCGAGGATCAAAACATCCCAGCCGAATGCCTTCCATTTGGCGGGCAGGTTGCCGAGGTCCATTACTTCTTTGGTGGGGCCGTCAATCTGCTGGCCGTTCCAGTCTACCGTGACAATGAGGTTGTCCACTTTGTGGTGGGCAGCGCACATGATGGCTTCCCAGCATTGGCCTTCGTCGAGTTCGCCGTCGCCGGTGAGTACAAACACCCAGCGCGGGTCGCCGTCGAGGCGTTTGGCAAGGGCTGCTCCGATGGCAGCCGACATACCCTGTCCGAGCGATCCCGATGCGATGCGAATGCCGGGCAATCCTTCGTGTGTGGCCGGGTGGCCTTGCAGGCGGGAATTGATTTTTCGGAAAGTAGCCAGCTCTTTGGGTTCAAAATAGCCGGTACGCGCCAAAACGCTGTACCAAACCGGTGAAATATGGCCATTGGAGAGGAAAAACATGTCCTGCCCTTTCCCGTCCATTTTGAAGGGCTTGGGTTTGTGTTTTAATACGTTGCCATATAATGCGACGAAAAATTCCGTACAACCCAGAGAGCCGCCCGGGTGTCCGCTCTGGCAATTGTACACCATGCGGACAATGTCGCGGCGCACCTGGATAGAGAGCTCTTTCAGTTTTGAAAAATCAGACATTAGAATAGGATATTAAATTGGGAAAAGATTTTCCTTCGGGTTGATAAAAGTTGATAAAGGTTGATGAGGGTTGATAATAGCCACTCTATAAAGCGATTGTCCCTGTTGCGAAGATCCAATATCAACATTTATCAACCCTTATCAACTTTTATCAACCCGAATAGAGGGCAAAGGTAGAATAACCGCAAAAAAAAACGGCTGCTCCGAATAATCGGAACAACCGTTTTTTTTAAAGGCCAAAAACCATTAAGGATTTGGGATGGTCAGCACTTGACCAACTTCAATTTTGTCTGGATTGTCTAATTGGTCGCGATTGGCTTCGTAGATTTGTTTGTACTTCTTCAGATCGTCGTAGTAGTGCTTCGCAATCAGGCTCAGGCTTTCACCTTTTTTCACGGTGTGTGTAGCGTATGCACCCGGGTTGGCAACTTGAATGTCCACTACGATATCGGTTGGGTTTGAACCGCCGATTGCTTTGATGGAGTCCCACAGTTGATCTTTTTCGAAGTTGTTATCAACAGTACCCCACATGCGGAGAACGCCGTTGGCTTCTTCAACCTTGCCGTCGCGAACGCCCATTTTTTCGCCCAGATCGAGCACGTTTTGATATTTGTCTTTTACTGCCATGATGATTTGAAAGTTTAGTGAATAAGTATTGAATGCATGTTTAATTGCCTTTGGCGGACAAAAGTATCCCCCTTGAAGTAACTTCGCATCGTTCAGACCAATTTTTACCAAAAAGTAACGTCACCATTTGGAAAAAAAATTTGCGGCGCCCTGTTTCCGGAATATTCCATTCCTAACGCTACGCGGGATAAATGCCGTACTTTTGCGCTCTGACATTTCATAACCATCAGCAAAATGTCCCGTTCCAAACGTTCCCAATCATTGCTCCAGTTCGGCCTGTTTTGTGGTATTGTGTTGTTTATCAATATTTTGGCCAATGTTTTTTATGCGCATTTCGACCTGACGGAAGAAAAACGTTTTACACTCACCGAGCCAACCCGCGAACTATTGCGCGGTTTGAAAGACCAGGTGTATGTTCAAATTTTGCTGGAAGGAGAATTTCCTGCCGGGTTCAAACGCCTGCAAACGGCCACCCGCGAAATGCTGGACGATTTCCGTTCTGAAAGTGGATACCTCGATTACCAGTTCGATGATCCGGCCCTTGGCAGTATCGAAGATGTTAACGCCCGGCGCAAGGCTTTGGCCGAACAGGGCATTGCTCCCGTCAACCTGCGCGTAGCCGATCAGGGTGAAACGACCCAAAAACTGATTTATCCGGTGGCTATTTTTCGCTTCGGAAGCCGGCAGGTAGTGGTCAAACTCCTGGAAAATGAATCGGGCAACCTTTCCCCCGACGAAGTCATTAATAATTCGGTCAGTCTGTTAGAGTACAAGTTTGCGAATGCGATCAAAAAAATCCTGTCGCCTGCACGCCCTGTGATTCTTTTTACAAAAGGACATGACGAACTCGACGACCTGCAATTAGCCGATTTTGACCAGACCCTGCGGGCTTTTTACGATACTGATCGCATCCTGCTGGATTCCGTTGTGCAAATCAAGCCGGAGGACTGCGCGTTGATGGTGATTGCCAAACCGCGCAGTACCTTTTCCGAAAAAGATAAATTTAAAATAGATCAGTATATCATGCAGGGCGGGCGCGTACTCTGGCTCATCGACCGCATGAATGCCGACCTTGACAGTATGCGTGTGACCGGGCGTTTTGTCCCAACTGATTACCCGCTGAATATCGAAGACATGCTCTTCAAATACGGCATTCGTATTCAACCCGACCTGATCCTCGACCTCGAATGCACTAAAATCCGCCTGGTTGTCGGGCAAGTAGGCAATGCGCCGCAGTTCGACCTGTTTCCCTGGTACTTTCACTTGGCCGTGCGCCCTACGGGCACGCACCCTGTTGTGAAAAACCTCGACCGGGTCGATTTGCGCTTTTGCTCATCTATCGATACGATTCGCACCAAAACGCTGGTGAAAAAAACGCCGCTACTCACCAGCAGTCGTTACAGCCGCCTGCAATTCAGTCCGGTGGACCTGAATTTTGAAATCCTGAAATACGATCCTGATCCGGGCAAATTTAACAAGGGACTTCAAAATGTGGGTGTGTTGCTCGAAGGCGCCTTTCCTTCCAATTATGAAAACCGCGTCTCGGAAGAAATGATGAGCGGTATGAAACAATTGGGTATGGATTTTAAACCGGTGAGTGTTCCGACCCGTATGCTGGTCATCAGCGATGGCGATGTGGCTGCCAATTTTATCCTAAATAGGGCCGAAAAACAGTGGTTTCCACTCGGATTCAACCAGAATGACAACACTACGTATGCCAATAAAGACCTGCTCATCAATGCCGTAGAATACCTGATCGACCCCAATGGCGTCATCGAAGCGCGCAGCAAAGAGGTGAAATTGCGCCTTCTGGATAATGTACGGGCCAAAGAGGAAAAAACCCTTTGGCAGGTGCTGAATATTGCAACGCCACTTTTACTACTGGGGCTGTTTGCCTGGGTATTCAACTGGCGACGTAAACGCAGATACGCAAGCTAGAAGAGAGAGGTGAGAAGTGAGAAGCGAGAAGTGAGAAGTGAGAGGCGTAGATTACACCACATTGCT
>JAYSZC010000526.1:0-10402 GCA_043738235.1 Lewinellaceae bacterium
ATGCTGCTTTTCATAGGTCACATAAGTTGAGTGTCGTAACCCAAACTTAGTGACCTATTTTCATTTTAACTAATATCTCCACTTTTGAGCGGAGTATTGGATATTGGGATATTATGATATTGGGATATTACACTGAATCTCAACACAATATCTCAATATCTCATTATCCTAATTCACTACCCCCTCCCTTTCACGCGTTTATTTTCATCTTCCAGACCCGTTTTGCGCTGGCGGGCTGCTTTTACTTCCGAACTACCGAAGCGGTAGGAGAAGTTCATAGTGACCGTGCGGCTTTCCCAGCGGCCATTGGCGGTCATTTTCAGGCCTGGCGTGAAGAGGTTTTCACCGCCCCAACCGGCTGTGCGCAGGATGTCGCCGAAACGCAGGCGCACTTCGCCTTTGCCGTCGAATAATTTTTTCTGAATACCCAGGTCCATTGCGCCCTGCGGCGTGCTGCGCAATGTGCCCCAGAATGCGCTGCTGTTGTACCAGCCCGACACCTGTACGCTGAATCCTTTGGGCAGTTTGATCGTTTGTTCGCTGTACGCATTGAATGCGTTAAACGACTGATCCACAATGAAATCGGGTGATTCCGGGGTGCTGAAATCGGCTTCAAAGTGGCTGCGGAAACCCGTCAGGCTGACAAAACCTTCCCACCATTTGGCAATCGGCGTGGGCAGATTGACGCTCAGGGTATAATTTTTCTGGTCGGCCAGGTTTTCATTTGTAATATAGGTGGCCCGGGTGTCGTCAGTGTCTATTTTCAGTACTTGGGTGAATACGTCTTTCGTGTGGCTGTAACCAAATGTCAGCACCGGGTAGCCTTGGTAGGTCGGGCTGATCTCGAAACTGTTGGTGAACTGCGGGCGCAACATCGGGTTGCCGCGCTGGAAAGTCAATTCGTCCAGTTTGTTTTCAAATGGGTTCAGGTCCTGGTAACTCGGGCGGTCGATCCGGCGGCTGTACGTTACATTCAGGCCCATTTTCGGGTTAAACGTGTACGTCAGGGCTGCGCTGGGGAAAAGTTCCGTGTAATTATTGGTGTTGACGGTATCTTTGGTTGCGCTCAGCAACTGGCCTTCATAATCGGTGTTTTCCACCCGGAGACCTGCCTGTACATTCAGTTTTTTGCCAAACATCCGGTTATAATTGACATAGCCGGCGCTGGTACGTTCCTCGTAAATGAAGCGGTTGCTGACCCTTTCATCGAGTTGGGATTCGCCGTTGATGACATTAAAAAAGTCGAACGTGTTGTCCGTTTCTACATCTGCTACTTTGAATCCTACACCCAGGGTGCCTTTCAGCAGGCGCTGTTCGTAGTCCGATTTTACCGTAAAAATATCAATCTTGGTAGGGGTGCTGTTGCGGTAAATACGCTGGCGCAACAACTCTCCGCCATCCGGCGTGTAATACAGGTTTGGCTGGTAACTGGCGCCCTGAATATCGTACGTACCATAGTCGATGTCGAAGTTCAGCGAGTGGCCGCTGGTATCGGCGAAACGGTAATTGAAATTGGTATTCAGGTTCTTGCGTTCATTGGAAACGGCGTTGGTTGCCCGCAGCAGGGTGTCAATGAGTTGAGGCGTCGACAGTTTATCAATGTTCGTGAAACCGTTGGTATTCCAGTCGCCGGGGTTCAGGCTGCCGTTGACCAGCACGCCGACGGTGTGTTTGGAGTTGATGTACCAGTCTGCGCCGGCGCGGTAGCCGGTATAGCGACTTTGCCAGATTTCCTTGTTTTGCTGGTCATATTTGTGTCCGTTCTGTTCGCGCACAAAATTCTGGTAGTTGTGCCAGTCGCCGTAACTTCCGTTGTAGGAACCGAACACGTTTACATTTTTGCCGCGGTGGTTAAGGCTGAAATTTCCGCCGCCTTTCAGCGACTCTCCGTAAATGGCTTCCAAACCGACATTGCCGTTGGTGCCAAGGGCTTTGTTTTTCTTCAGTTTTATGTTGATGATACCGGCATTACCGGCTGCATCGTACTTGGCCGAAGGATTTGAAATGATCTCGATATTGGTAATATCCGAAGCCTGGGTGCCTTTCAGCAGGGCCGACAAATCTTTGCCATCGAGCGGCACTTCGCGTCCGTCGATCATAATCCGAACGGCGTTTTTACCTTTTACATTGATGTTTTCATTGTTATCGACCACTACGCCGGGGGCTTTGCGCAAGAGTTCGAGGGCATTCAGGCCGGTGGAATTCACCGTGCCTTCCACATTCAAAATCGTTTTATCTGCTTTTACTTCGATGGGCGGGCGGCGGGCAATAACCGTAACCTGTGCCAGTTCGGTTGTGGTTTGGTCGATGCTGATGGTTTCCAGGGTTTTGTCGCCACCGTCGTAGTCGAACACCGGCGAATAACCGCTACCCATGCCGACCGCATTGGTTTTCAGGAAATACTTTCCGGCGGAAACGCTGGTGATTTCATAGTGACCGTCTTCTCCGGTAAGGGCGCCTTTTACCAAGGCAGAGTCCTGGGAAGTATGTATGGTGACAGTCGCAAATTCGACCGGTTGCCCATTGACTTGCAGCACTAAACCGCTGATTTTCTGGGCGTTCACTGAGGTAAATACCGTGGCTAAAGCCAATAATGGCAATAGGATTTGTTTCATAGCTTAATTTGAAAGTTGATGTGCCTTGTGTTTGCAATTTTACCACATAGATCACAATAGGATTTCAAGCCGGATAACTAATAACGGATAACCGATAACCCTTGTGCCTATGTGGTAAAGAACGATTGCTTTTGTTTTCAGTTGGTTTCGATGAGGCAAAGATGTGGGGATTAGGTAGTTTGTAAAGCATAGAACCTACCAAAGCAAGGTTCCTTTATATAAACAGAAGCGTTGTGCCGACGAACGGTAAAAATGGCCTTCCAAACGGGAAACTGCAACATCGTTACGGTACACAAGACAGGTCGAATGACCAATAGGTTACAGCAAGGCTGCACGGCTCCGATAGAAAGTCGAAACAGATAGACGAATGGCACAAATAGTACGAAGTATGAAAAGTCCGAAGCCGTTAGTGCGAAGTCCGAAGTCCGTAGAGTACGCCGTTTCATGTTTTGGAAACCCAAGTATGAAACGGTGTACTCTACGGACTGATGACTTCGCACTTGCGACTTCGCACTTTTAATGAAAGAGCGCTGAAATCGACTTGTGCTCCACCGTATTGCGAATCGCGCGGGCGAACAGTTTTGCGGTGGACAGCACCTCTAATTTGGGTGTAAGTTTGGAGAGTGGAATCGTATCGCATACGATCATTTGCGATAGTTGTGAATTTTCAATGTTTTCATACGCTTTGCCGGAAAGTACCGGGTGGGTGCAAATAGCCCGTACCGACTTGGCGCCTTTATCCATGAGTGCATCCGCCGCTTTACAAAGCGTCCCTGCGGTATCCACCATATCGTCTATCAGGATGACTTCCGCTCCTTTTACATCGCCGATGACCGTCATAGCCGATACTTCATTGGCTTTGGTGCGGTATTTATCGCAGATGACCAATTCGCGTTTGAAATGTTTGGAGTAATACCGCGCTCTTTTTACGCCGCCTACATCGGGGCTGGCAAAAATCACATTGGAGAGATCCTGCTCTTCGAGGTATTGCGAATAAATCGCTTCCGACCGGAGGTGATCCACCGGTATATCGAAAAATCCCTGGATCTGGTCAGCGTGTAAATCCATGGTCATAATGCGGTCGGCGCCGGCGGCGGTAAGCAGGTTAGCCACTAATTTGGCGCTGATGGGTACCCGTGATTTGTCTTTCCGGTCCTGGCGGGCATAACCGAAATACGGGATCACCGCCGTGATATAACCCGCAGAAGCGCGTTTGGCCGTATCGATCCAAAGCAACAATTCTATCAGGTTATCATGGGGCTGACAGGTACTTTGAATAAAAAAAGTGTAGGCGCCGCGCACACTTTCATTGATAATGGTCTGCATTTCGCCATCGCTGAAACGGGCGAGGGTGGTATCGCTGAGCGGTGCATCAAAATGATAAGCGATGTTAGCCGCCAGCATTTTGGAAGCGGAGCAGGAAAACAGTTTTACTTCGGGCATAAATAAGCCGGGGGGCCGAGTCTGTGAATGAATGAAAGTTTGATGGTTTGATGGTTTGAGAGGTTTGATGGTTTGAGGTGGTAACTTCTGACTTACTTTACCACGTCAAACCATCAAACCTCTCAAACTATCAAACCTTTCAAACCAACAACGCTACAAAGGTCTGACAAGCATTTTGAACATGCTGTCACCCACGTGTTACCCACTTGTTATACACTTGTTATTGCCAGAAAGACCGCCTTTTTTGCCTTTATTTTGTGCCATGAAAATGGAGATTCAAAAGATACCGACCTTACTGGTGGCCTCTACCCTGGCTGTCATCGGGCTGGTCGTATTCCAACTGAGCTGGATCAATTATTCCCGCCGGTTGTCGGAAGAAATATTCAACCAACGGGTATGTATGGCCGTCTGTTCCACCGTAGAAAACTACGGCGGCGGCGCTTTGTGCAGCGAGGACGGCTGCTCCAATACTTGCAGCAGCGCATCCGGGGAAACCAATTTTGCGGTGCCTGCCGACCTGGCCGCCGATTCCGCTTTTCATTCGGCGCTCCGCAAATCGCTGGATTTTTACCAGATCAATCTTGAATACCGACTGGCGCTGGATCACACCGCTTCGCCGGATGCTTGCAACGGAGCATTGTACCAATGGGCGATTGCACTTCCAACGGACACCGGGAGTCGGGAAGCTTTTATCAGCCTGGAATTTCCTGATAAACAGGCCTTTATGCGGGGAAAGATGGGTTTTATGCTTTTGGCTACGGTTCTTATTTTGTTGTTTATGGCGGCAGTGCTGTGGTTTGCCAACTGGTCGCTGCTCAAACAAAAACGCCTGTTGCAAACCAATGTCGATTTTTTCAACAATATGGCGCACGAGTTCCGCACCCCGCTGACCAATGTCGGACTCGCCATTAACATGGTTTCCAAAAAACACCAGGATTTAAAAAATAATCCTTTGCTGGACATTATCCGGCTGGAAAATAACAAACTGCTTACACAAGTGGAACGCGTATTGCACCTGGCTAGCATAGAAAACGGCGATTACGCCCTGCAAAAAGAAAGGGTACATTTAAAAACCCTTCTGGAATCCATTGCAGCCGAAATGGCTATACAAATCGAAGCGAAACAGGGCGTGGTGCGCCTGGATGCCGTGCCTGAAAACATAGACGTATTCGGCGACCGGCTCCACCTCGGCAACGTATTCCGGAACCTGCTCGACAACGCCCTCAAATACAGCAATACCGCCCCGGATATCCGCATTTCGGCTCAAGTACAACAGCATGGAATACTCATTGCTGTGCAGGACAACGGTATCGGCATTCCCGCTTCCGAATGCGGCATTATTTTTGAAAAATTTCAGCGGGTCAGCCGGGGCGATTTGCACGAACAAAAGGGATTCGGCCTGGGCCTGGCGTATGTAAAAAACATGGTGGAATTACACAAAGGTTCTATCCGGGTACATAGCGAACTCCAACGGGGAACCTGTTTTGAAGTATTTCTACCAACGATGATTGCCTGATGACCATGAAAGCAAGTTCCAAAATTCTCCTGGTGGAAGACGATCTGAGCATGGGTTTCCTGCTCTCCGAATTTCTGGAAGGGGAAGGTTTTGAAGTAAAACTCTGCCGCGACGGGGAAAGCGGACTGACGGCGTTTCGGCGCGGCGCTTATGATCTTTGTATCCTGGACGTGATGATGCCGAAAATGGACGGATTTACCCTGGCCCGTCAACTTCGGGCAGAGGCCCCGGCTATTCCATTCCTTTTTCTGACTGCCCGCTCGTTGAAAGACGATAAACTGAAAGGTTTCCAGCTGGGAGCGGAAGATTACATCACCAAACCATTCGATGAAGAAGAATTGCTGTGTCGCATACAGGTGATGTTGCGCCGCCGGGCGGAAGCGAAGAATCATACTGACACTTTGTCTAAGCAGCAATGTTTTGTCATCGGTGATTATTCGTTCGATTATTCCCGCCAGGAATTGTGCTGGAACAAAGAAACGTGGCGGATGACGGAAAAAGAAAGCCAGGTGTTGCGCCTGCTCTGCCTCCATCGCAACCAAATACTCCGCCGCGACGACGCCGTGGAGGTCATTTATGGAAAACGGGATTATTTCCTCGGGCGCAGTTTCGATGTGTTTATTTCAAAACTGCGAAAATTGCTGCAACACGATCCGCGTATCCAAATCGAGAATGTATTTCGGGTCGGTTTTATTTTGAACGTGCCGGAAGAGTGAAAGCAAGTGGCAAATCAGTACCTTTGCGCCCGTTTTGCGCCTTCAACTTACACAACTTGCCAAAGCCGGGCGGTATCTGAATTGTTGAGCAAGTACAACTGCCACCACTCAACAAACTCAACCGCTCAACACTCAACAAAAAAGAATGTCCAATTATATTTCCGAATTACACCGCCGACGCACGTTTGCCATTGTTGCACACCCCGATGCCGGTAAAACCACCCTGACAGAAAAACTCCTGCTTTTCGGCGGCGCCATTCAAACTGCCGGCGCTGTAAAAAGTAATAAAATCAAAAAAAGCACGGTTTCCGACTTTATGGAAATCGAGCGCCAGCGCGGTATCTCGGTGAGTACATCCGTTATGGGTTTTGAATACAGAAACCTGCAAATCAATATTTTAGACACACCTGGCCACGAAGATTTTGCGGAAGATACCTACCGGACGCTCACTGCGGTCGACTCGGCAATTGTCGTCGTAGACGTAGCCAACGGTGTGGAAAAACAAACCGAAAAACTCACCAAAGTTTGCCGGATGCGTGCCACGCCGATCATCTTTTTTGTTAATAAAATGGACCGCGAGGGCAAAGATGCGTTTGACCTGCTGGATGAAATCGAACAAAAATTAGACGTAAAAGTGCGCCCGCTTTCCTGGCCCATCGGCATGGGGCAGCGTTTCAAAGGCGTGTACAACCTGTATGAGAAAAAACTCGTTTTGTTCAACCCACACAGCAAGCAGGAAGACGAAGACATCATCGTTTTTGAAGACCTGGCCGGCCCCGCCCTGGAAAAACACATCGGGGAAAGCGCTGCCCGCGAATTGCGCAGCGAGGTGGAAGTAGTGGAAACCGTTTACCCGGAATTCAAAAAAGAAGACTACCTATCCGGCAAAATTTGCCCCATTTTCTTCGGCTCTGCCGTCAATAATTTCGGCGTAAAAGAAATGCTGGACTGTTTTGTGGAAATTGCTCCGACGCCACTGCCGCGCCACACAGAAGAGCGCCTGGTGCACCCGGAAGAGGAAAAATTCAGCGGTTTTGTGTTCAAAATATTCGCCAACATGGATCCGCGGCACCGCGACCGCATTGCTTTTTTGCGAATTTGTTCCGGCAAATTCGAGCGCAACAAGAACTACCGGCACATGCGGCTGGGCCGAGACATGAAATTCCCCAATCCCACCATGTTTATGGCTTCCAAAAAGACCTTGCTGGAAGAAGCCTATCCGGGCGATGTGGTCGGTCTGTACGATTCCGGCAACTTTAAAATAGGCGATACCCTGACGGAAGGTGAAACGCTTCATTTTAAAGGCATCCCGGCTTTCTCGCCAGAGCAATTCCGGTACGTGGAGAACGCCGATCCGATGAAACAAAAACAATTTGCAAAAGGACTCGACCAGTTGATGGACGAAGGTGTGGCGCAGATGTTTACCCGCCAGAGCGACGGCAGGCGTATTATCGGCACGGTTGGTCAGCTGCAATTTGAGGTAATCCAACACCGCCTGGAAAGCGAGTACGGCTCCAAATGCCGCTACGAACCCGTCAACCTGAACAAAGCCTGCTGGGTGACATCCGACGACCCGAAGGCTATGGCGGAGTTTCTGGATCGCCGCAAACGGGATATCGCAAAAGACAGCGAAGGAAATACGGTTTTTTTAGCCGAAACGGCCTGGGTGCTGCAAACCGCACAGGAAAATTTCCCGAAAATCCAGTTCCATTTTACTTCGGAGATGTAGTGTAATGAGGTGTCATCTGCGAGGTACGAGCAGGTGATATCTCATTACGGTAACTCCGCACTGAGATAACACCTGCTCGTACCTCGCAGATGTCACCTCAGTGCTTCCCCGAAAAACAAGTTGGCGAACACAATGACAGCCACCCACAGGCAAACCAGGCAGGCCAACACCAGACCGGGAGCAATTAACATGTTTCGTGCCGTACTTTTGGGCAAGCGGAATCCCTGAAAAATAAAAAAATTATAGAGCCACCAGGCGACCGTCCAGCCATTGTAATCTCCTTCTTCACCGATGGCTTTATATCCCAAAGCAGCCATGCCAAAATACCAGAAAATAAGGGCGCCGCCCCAGATCAGCAGCGCTTTTGAAAATGTAATCTTTTGATTTTGAATAGAATATGCTGCGAACGGGGCAGCAATCCATAAAAGGCCGAGTGTTACAAATGGATACATAAGTCGTTTTGTATTTTTACAGAACGGCAGTTAAACCGCATTTGCTGCCTGCTGTTTGCTATATCCCGGAACTGACTCTTTAAAATATTTAATTGCATCATTACATGTGAATGCACGCGCTATTTGCGGAAAAATCTATTTTTGCGCCATTCGTGTACTTTTTACAAATAGTAGATGAATGATAAATGATAAATGATGAACGATGAATGATGAATGTTTGGCTCCTCGTTAGGCATTCATCATTTATCATTCATCGTTCATCATTCATCATTCATCATTCATCATTTATCTTTATGGTAATAATAGCAGATTGTGGTTCAACAAAATGCGATTGGCTGCTGCTGCATGGCGGACGCGATCAACAGTTGGAAAACACCGTAGGGTTCAGCCCTTTCTTCCATACAACAGAAGAAATCAAAACCATCGTGCAGGAACAACTGGCGCCTAAACTCAAAGTGAAGGAGGTAAAAGAAATATTTTTTTACGGCACCGGCGTACACGACGAACACCGCGCAGAAATCGTGGAACTGGCATTGAAGGCGGTTTTCCCCCAAGCCAAAGTGGAAGTGGAGCACGACCTGCTGGCGGCAGCCCGCGCTACCTGCGGGCACACTGCGGGCATCTGCTGCATCCTCGGTACAGGATCGAACAGCTGTTATTTCGATGGCGCTAAAATTCTGGATAATGTCCCGTCGTTAGGTTGGCTGCTGGGCGACGAAGGCAGCGGCACCCACCTGGGTAAAGCATTGTTGCGCGCGAAGTTTTACCGGGAGTTGCCTTCCGACCTGAATACTGCTTTTGATGAAGCTTACCCGGAAGGCATGGACGCCATCAAGGATAAAATTTATGAAAAAGGCGCCAATGCTTACCTGGCTACTTTTACCCGTTTCCTCGGCGATAACCTGCAACATCCCTTCATACGCGAAATGGTCGCCGCTTGTCTGGGCGAGTTCTTAGACCGTCAGGCATGTAAATACAATGGTTATCAATATGTCCCGGTGCATTTTGTCGGTTCTATCGCCTACCATTTTCAGGAAGTTCTAGTGAAATGTATGGAAGACCGCAAACTCAAAGCTGGCGTCATCATTCGCAAACCCATCTATCAGTTGGCTGATTACCACATGCACCCGACTGATTGAACCATTTTTGAGGTAAAAAAAGTAAGTCCTTCTGTAATGAATGCGACTTTTCTATAACCATGAATAAAGAAATAAAAAGAATTGCAGTATTCACTTCCGGTGGCGACGCACCGGGTATGAATGCTGCCGTGCGGGCTATTGTGCGCAATGCATTTAACAATGACCTGCATATATATGGCATCATGCGCGGTTATGAAGGGATGATCGATGGCACCATTAAACGTTTGGAAACAACGGATGTCAGCAACATTATTCACAGAGGTGGAACAGTGTTAAAAACGGCTCGCAGCCAGCGGTTTATGACCCAGGAAGGGCGTAACAAGGCGTATGAAAACTTAGTGGACAATGATATTGACGCCCTGATTGCTATCGGCGGCAACGGCACGTTTACCGGCGCTGTGCAGTTTATGAAAGAACACCCGGATATTCCGATCGTCGGCATCCCGGGTACCATCGACAATGACCTGTTCGGCACTGATTTTACGATTGGTTTTGATACGGCGGTGAATACGGCCGTTCAGGCTGTCGACAAAATCCGCGATACAGCCGACTCGCACAACCGGCTTTTTTTTGTAGAAGTTATGGGCCGGCATTCGGGTTTTATCGCCTTGCATACCGCCATCGCAGGCGGCGCAGGCGGCGTGATGATCCCGGAAGAAGAATCGACCATCGAGGATGTGATCAAACTGCTGAAACGCAGCGCAAAACGCTCTAAACTGTTTAGTATCGTGATTGTGGCAGAGGGCAATCACATGGGTACAGTGTATGATATTGCCAAACTGGTGGAAGGCA
>JAYSZC010000527.1:0-3910 GCA_043738235.1 Lewinellaceae bacterium
ATGTATATCAACCCTCATCAACCCTTATAAACCTTCATCAACATTTATCAACCCTTATCAACATCCGAGTAAACTCCGGCCGCGCAAAATTGGTTTAAAAAAACCGACTGGCAGCGGCTTTGCACCGATCAGCAGCACTTTATGGAATACGCCTGCAATTTTTACCGAACCCTGACCGCCGATTCATTGCCTTGCCCTATCCTTGCGGAAAAATTTACCATACTCTATGCAACACCTGTTTTTACGCCTGCTCCTGATTGTCTCACCGGCCATGCTTTTTGCCCAACCCGGCCAACCGGCGCCCAAACCGGAAAAACACCTGAAAAATATCCGGCAATTGACCTTCGGCGGCGACAATGCGGAAGCCTACTGGAGTCCGGACAGCAAACGGCTTACTTTCCAAAGCAATAACCCGGCCTGGGGACTGCAATGCGACCAGATTTTTACGATGGAAGTAGACAAAGCGGCGGGCGATTCGACTTACAGACCTCCGCTCATCAGTACCGGGAAAGGCCGCACGACATGTTCTTTTTTCATGCCGGATGGCAAACACATCCTGTATGCCAGCACCCATACCGGCGAAGACGCCTGCCCACATACTCCTGAATTGCGGGCCGGCGGCAAATATCTTTGGCCTGTTTTCGACACCTATGATATTTTTATTTCCGACCTGAAAGGCAAAATCGTCAAACAACTTACCACGACCAAAGGTTATGACGCTGAAGCAGTGTTAAGCCCCAAAGGCGATTTGATTTTGTTTACCAGCGACCGTTCCGGCGACCTTGAACTATGGACCATGAACCTCGACGGCTCCAATCAGCGCCAGATCACCTTCGACCTGGGTTATGACGGCGGCGCTTTTTTTAACGCGGACGGCAGCAAAATCGTGTTCCGTGCCAGCCGCCCGAAAACGGAAGCGGAGATCAAAGAATACCGCGATTTCCTGGCACAAGGCCTGGTAGCGCCCACCAATATGGAAATATTTGTCTGCAATGTGGACGGCTCCGATCTGCGACAGGTGACCCGGCTGGGGAAAGCCAACTGGGCGCCTTATTTCCATCCTTCGGGTAAAAAGATTGTTTTCAGCAGCAACCACCACTCGCAACGGGGCTACGACTTCCAGTTGTATATCATCCATGAAGACGGTACCGGCCTGGAAGCCATCACTTCGGAAAGTATTTTTAATTCTTTCGCCATGTTTTCACCGGATGGCAAAAAACTGGCTTTCTCATCCAACCGGAACAATAACGGCACCCGCAATACCAATGTTTTTGTGGCGGATTGGGTAGATTAATTATGGTCAGGTTTGAGTGGTTTGAAATGGTTTGATGGTTTGAAGTCTTCGCTTTCAGGCACTTGCACAGGTCTTTCATTCAAAACCACTTTGCGTTGATTATCAAAAAGCAATCTCCAAAAGGCAAAGCGCCTTTACGGTAAAATTCAACTTTTCGGATAATTGGCCGTTTTAAACGCTACTTTTGCAGCGCTTTGTTGGAAGGTTTGATGGTTAGATAGTTTGATAGTTTGAGGTAGTAACTTAATGCCTTGAGTTACCACCTCAAACTATCCAACCTTCAAACCTTCCCAAACAAATCATCCCGCTTCATCGTATCCTTCTCATTCTCAATTTTTTTTGAAAAATGGCCGATTCTAAAAATCAGACCCAGCAACCAGCAATCAATATTGAAATATCGGAAGAAGTAGCCGAAGGCATCTACGCCAACCTGGCTATTATTTCGCACTCTAATGCTGAATTCGTAGTAGATTTTATCCGTATGATGCCCAACGTACCCAAAGCAAAGGTAAAATCGCGCATCATCCTGACTCCGCAACACGCTAAACGCCTGCTGCTGGCGATGAAGGATAATATCCAGAAATATGAAATGCAGTTTGGTAAAATTGAAGATCAGGAGCAGCCAACCCCGCCGATGAACTTTGGCACTCCAACGGCGCAAGCCTGAACCGGTTTTACTTCAACTCTTCTTGTAACTGTGTATGAATAAGCGGGATTCCCTGGTTTTGCAACTAGAACTGGTTTGGTGGGCCGTGACGGCGATTGTAGTTTTCGGTGTATTGTACCCCATTCACAAAGCCATCAACTACTGGCCGTATGAGCAATGGAACATCATATTTATTGTGACACTCATTACGTTCAGTCGCTATATCTTTTTGTTACAGCACACCTTTCTGGCCAAGCGCCAGGTACTGAAAGTTGTTTTATTGTTGTGCATGTTTCCGCTCACTTTTGCCCTGATCGGCGGACTGAATGGATTTATGACCTACATTGAAGAACATACCTGGGAACCGCTGACGGGTCACCTGCCGGAATCGAACCGCAAGGCGATGGAATCGTATATGACGAATGAAATGATGTTTTTTGGAGCGGGCAGTATTATTGCTGCGCCTTTATTTGCCATTCGACTGATGCGCTCTATCTGGACAACCCGGAACCGGGGCGTCGTGTAATAACAACTTGCATGTAAATCCACTCAACCATCCAAACCTCTCAATCCTGACCATAAGTAGATGTGCAAAATGAGTTAATACTAAATCTTTTGTAACTCATTGATTTACATTGCTTTTTGCCCTTTGCAGTTTTGCCCTTTTACTTAACATTTCATACCTATGGGAAAATTCATTCCATCGATTGCACTTTTTTCTTTGTTGCTGCTTGCCTCCTGCGCCGTAAAACCGGTTGCCAATTTCACTGTGCCCACCCAAAAAATAGTAGCGCCGGCCGAAATCACTTTCACCAATAATTCACTCAAAGCCGAAACCTATGCCTGGGATTTTGGCGACGGCGGCTCCTCTACCGAGATGAGTCCTACCCACCGCTACACTCATTCCGGCAATTACACGGTGGTGCTCAAGGCCACCAAAGGCTCTAAAACTGTCACACGCAAACAAATGATCCAGGTTACTGCTCCCGAGCGCTGCCTCGTTGAAATCGAAACGGAATTCGGCACCATGACAGCCGAATTGTACAATGCCACACCCAAACACCGCGACAACTTTATAAAACTCGCGGAAGAAGGTTTTTACAACGACCTGCTTTTTCACCGGGTGATCAACGGCTTTATGATCCAGGGCGGTGATCCCAATTCGCGCAATGCTGCTCCCGGTCAATCGCTGGGCTTTGGCGGCCCGACGCAACTGATTCCTGCCGAATTTGTGGATTCTTTAGCCCATTTAAAAGGAGCCATCTGTGCAGCGCGCACCAATAATCCGGAGAAAAAATCGTCCGGCTCCCAGTTCTATATCGTACAGGGCAGTCCGGTAACGGAGGAAGTACTGACCCAGATTGAAACGATGAAACGATTCCATTATACCCCGGAGCAACGTGCCGAATACATAGCCGTAGGCGGCACCCCGCACCTCGACCGCGACTACACGGTGTTTGGCCGCGTCGTCAAAGGACTGGATATTATTGACAAAATTGCCGCCGTGGAGACGGCGGCGGACCGTCCGAAGAAGGACGTGAAAATGAAGGTGTTGGTGATTAAGTAGGCGGCGGGCTAGTGTTACGATTTCTTGTTTTTCAATGGAAATCACAGTAATATTGTACGCTTGTTCAAACATGTTATTGCTATGACCATCGAAGTGCTTAAATCTGAGACAAAAAAACTCTCCAAACTGGAAAAATTAGAATTCCTGCAATTTCTGGCGGGACTGCTTTCGGACGAAGAACGCAGTAATGTCTTGACCCCGGAACAGGAAAACACCCTTCTTCGTAGGCGAGAGGATGTGATATCGGGGAAGATCAAAATGATTCCGGCAGAAGAAGTAAAGGCCAAACTTGTAAAAAAATATGGCTTATAGTCGTCTGAAAGTGGTTTTGAAAAGATTTCAGTCAAAAGTAAAATATTAGTGATTTGGAAGAATAGTTTGGGTTCAAAATTTAATTTTGCCT
>JAYSZC010000528.1:0-1610 GCA_043738235.1 Lewinellaceae bacterium
GTAGGTTTTTCTAGCCATTGTTGGTAAAATCCGTTTTAATCCGTCAAATCCGCATAATCTGCGTCCCCATCCACTCTACGAGGGAAAAATCCAGTTCTCACAGTTCGTTCAATTTATTCAAGGGTTAAAAAAAGATTTATCTACCATGAACATCTCTGAAAAAATCCAGGCACACAACGACAAAACACGCGCCACCCACGCCTTTCATTTCCTGCACATCGCCGAATTGTTAACCCAAAAAGGTATTGATGTGCAGGATCTGATCGAAAAAATAAAAGCCTTTCAGATTGCCATTCCTTCCTGGGCGCTGGGCACGGGCGGCACACGTTTCGGGCGTTTTCCGGGCGGCGGCGAACCGCGCAGCCTGGAGGAAAAAATAGAAGATGTCGGTTTGTTGCACCAACTCAACCGCTCATCGGACTCCATTTCGCTGCATATTCCCTGGGATATTCCGAAAGATCCGGCGGCGCTGAAAAGCCAGTTGCAGGCGTATGGCCTGACGATTGATTCGGTCAATTCCAATACTTTTCAGGATCAGCCGGATCAGGCATTTTCGTACAAATTCGGCTCTCTTTGCCACACGGATGCAGCTATACGACAGCAGGCGATTGACCACAACATCGCCTGTATCGAACACGGCAAAGCGCTGGACTCGAAAGTGCTCACCGTTTGGTTGGCCGACGGATCGAACTTTCCCGGTCAGCAGCATTTCCGCCGGGCCTGGCAACGCACCGCCGATTCACTGGCGGATATCTACCAGGTTATGCCCGCCGACTGGACCATGCTGATCGAATACAAACCTTACGAGCCGCATTTTTATTCAATGGTGATCCCCGATTGGGGTACCTCGTATGCGCTTTGCCAGTATGTCGGCAAAAACGCGCAGGTGCTCGTGGATCTGGGCCACCACCTGCCCAATACGAATATCGAACAGATCGTGGCCCGGCTGATGCACTTCGGGCGGCTCGGCGGTTTTCACTTCAACGGCTCCATGTACGGCGACGACGACCTCACCACGGGCAGTATCAAACCTTACCAGTTCTTCTTGATCTTCAATGAGTTAGTGGATGCTATGGAGGACCCGGCAGTGAAAAATCCGCCGCTGGCCTGGATGATCGATGCGAGCCACAATACCAAAGATCCGCTGGAAGACCTCCTGCAATCTGTACAGAATATCCTGACTACCTACGCCAAAGCCTTACTGGTCGACCGCGCTGTGCTAGCCGCTGCCCAGCAAGACAACGACGTGCTGGCCGCGGAAGAACTGCTGCGCGATGTTTTTGCAACGGACACCCGCGCACTCGTAGCCGAAGCGGCCCGGCAGGCAGGCGGTGCGGGCGACCCGATCGGCGTATATCGCGAACTGGCCATCCGGGAACAATTGATTGAAAAACGCGGCAAAAAAAGCGTGGCAACAGGCCTGTGATAAGTAAAATTGCAAAATTGCAAAGGGAAAAAAGCAATGTAAATCAATGAATTATAGAAGATTTAGCATAAACTAATTTTGCACACCTACTTATGATCGCCATTCTCGACATTGGCAAAACCAACAAAAAATGCTTCGTCTTCGACGAGGACTACCGCATCGTGTTTGAAAAAACTGCCCAACT
>JAYSZC010000529.1:0-10376 GCA_043738235.1 Lewinellaceae bacterium
CATACACCGATACTTACCAGGTGTATGGACGCGGGGTAATAATAACAGAATCGTTTTGCAGCACAGAAGAGTCGCGGACACAGGTTTGGGCCTGTACTGCGACAAAAGAGGCCACCGTAAACAGCAGAAGTAGGAATTTTTTCATAGTTTAGTTAAAATTTGTGTGGAAATCGGGTTGGGTTAAAGTTAAACCGGGGTGAATTTCCGGCGTTTTTGTGATTTTTTTTTAAAATACTGTCTATGTGCTAAAAATAACCCCTTGATTTGAAAAACACAAAACGGGGAACTGGCATGATACCAATTCCCCGCAGAGATATTTTAACAAAACAATAGCGAAAACGCTTACTACTTCAGACCTCGAACGACTTCGCAGTATACGCTGTGGACTTCGCACTTCGCACTGTCGACTTCGCACTTACTTGCGTGCCGCGTCCACAATGGCTTTGAATGTAGCCGGGTGGTTGAGCGCCATGTCGGCCAATGCTTTGCGATTCAGGGTAATCCCTTTTTGATCTAAAGCATGGATGAAGCGGCTGTAATTGATACCCATCGGGCGCGTTGCGGCGTTGATACGGGCGATCCAAAGGCGGCGATAAATGCGTTTTTTGAATTTGCGGTCCCGGAAGGCATAATTCCAACCTTTTTCAAGGGCGTTTTTTGCTACGGTGTAGACTTTTGAACGGGCGCCAAAGAAGCCGCGTGCGGCTAACATGATTCTTTTCCGGCGGGCGCGACTGGCCGGGTTGTTGGTTGCTCTTGGCATACAATGTTACTTTTTAGTGCGACTTCGGGACGGCCTTGCGACCATACTTTTGCCAAAGTCCTCGTTAAAAAAGGAGAATTTGTTTCCTGCTTTCAGGAAACGGGGCAATTGGAAAAAACAGGATCAGATCACCAACAGGCGCTCGATACGAGCGTGTTCGGTCTTGTCCACGATTACGCTGCCGCGTAAATTGCGTTTTTGTTTTTTCGTTTTTGTACTTGCGATGTGGCGCAATCTTGCCCGGTTGCGCTTCACTTTACCTGTACCAGTAACCGAGAATCGCTTCTTGGCGCTGGAGTGGGTCTTCATTTTCGGCATGATAAAACGATTGTTATTTAAAATTGGAGCGCAAAGGTAGTACGTTGCGACAAAGCGCAAAAGAAATTGGGCTTTTATTCCTCTTTTTTCTTCGGCGCGCCCTTTTTAGGCGACAAGATCACGCTCATACGTTTGCCTTCGAGGCGGGGCATTTGATCGGCAGCACCGTGATCTTCGAGTTCTTTCATAAAACGCAATAACAGCAGCTCGCCCCGGTCTTTGAACACAATGGCGCGGCCGCGGAATTGCACGTACGCTTTTACTTTGTTGCCTTCTCCCAGGAAACTTTTCGCATGGCGCAGTTTGAAGTCGAAGTCGTGCTCGCCGGTTTCCGGTCCGAAGCGGATCTCTTTGAGTTCCACTTTGGAGGAATTGGCTTTCATCTCTTTTTCCTTCTTCTTCTTCTGGTACAGGAATTTGTTATAATCGGCAATGCGTACGATCGGCGGTTCCGCATTGGGCGTGATTTCAATCAGGTCAAGCCCCATTTCCTCTGCAAACTTCTGCAGTTTAGAGGTAGGATAAATGCCATTTTCAATGGTTTCCCCAACTACTTCGCTGATTTCAGCCAGGTTTTCGCCCACTAAGCGAACTTCCGGTACCCGGATGAATTCATTGATACGGTGTTCGGGTTGGTGCTGATGGCGCGATGGAAACGGGCGGCCCCCTCCGGGGCGTGCGCCGGGCGGACGAGCGCCGGCGGGTTTTGGACGGTAAGGTTTAAATGCCAATTAAGAATAATGGTTTAGTGAAAAAATAAGGTTGCCTCCACGCAGGAGATGCAAACCTCTTGGCAAAAGTGGGACAAAAATAACGCATTTTATGCTTTGTGGCTGCGCTTGGGCGGGATTTTTTTAACGCGAGGTTTATTTTATCCCGTATTTTTTACCACAAGGTGTTTTTTACCACAAAGAACACGAAGTGGTTTCACAAAGAACACTAAGCGTAGAGTTGACTCGTCCCGTTTAATATTTTCTGTAAACATGGTTTCTTTCATCGCAAATAACTCAAAAAAAGTGTTCAACTCTATGCTTTGTGTCCTTTATGATGATTTATGCCAAGTTTACAGAAAATATTAAACGGGACGAGTCAACTCTACGCTTAGTGTCCTTTGTGAAACCCCCTTCGTGTCCTTTGTGGTAGAAAAAAAATAGAAAGTGTTGTGGTAAAAAATTTTCATTCCACAAACATAAAAACACTTTTTGTTTTAAAATATAAACCATAAAACAATTTTATGGGTTTTGTCTACCTTTGTACATCAAGCCACCATCCAAAAAATGTTCGCCGACATCATTCTCCCCCTTGCCCTGCCCAAACGCACCTACACCTATTCCATACCGGAGTCGGTGCGTACGCTGATACAACCGGGTATTCGGGTGGAAGTACAGTTTGGTCGCAGCAAATTATACAGCGGATTAGTGGCCCGGGTACATGCAGAAGTGCCTGATTACCAGGTAAAACCGATCATTTCTGTGCTGGACGAGGTGACAGTGGTAACGCCCCAGCAACTGGCCCTCTGGGACTGGATTGCCGATTACTATTGCTGCACCCTCGGTGAAGTGATGTCCGCCGCTTTGCCCGGCCACCTGAAACTGACCAGCGAAACCAAATTGGTGTTCAGCAACATTTTCGGCGACGATTTTACCACCTTAGACAACGATGAATACCTGATTACGGAGGCCTTGCAGATACAGCAGGAAATCACGGTGGAAGACGCCCGCAAGATTCTGAATAAAAAAACGGTCTTCCCCGTTATCCAGCGTTTGCTGACAAAAGGGGTGCTGTTTCTGCGCGAGGATTTGCAGGAAAAATTCAAAGCGCGCAAACTCACTGCCGTGCGGCTGGCCGAACCCTACCGCACCCAACCCGATTTGTTGCGGGAAGTAATGCGCGACCTGCAAAACAAGGAGCGGCAACTCGAAATCCTGATGGCTTTTCTCGCTTTGGACAAAAACCAGCCTTTTGTACGCAAACAGGACGTACTGTACAAAGCCGACGTCACCGAATCAACCCTGAATACCCTGTTCAAAAAAGGAATCCTGGAACGCTACGACATGGAAGTGAGCCGCCTGAGTGGTTACGAGGACGATCTCGTGGAAGTCGACGATTTGGCGGATCAGCAGCGGCAGGCACTGGCAGAAATTGAGGCCCAACTCGTGGAAAAAAAGGTCGTTTTGCTGTACGGCGTCACCGGTAGCGGCAAAACGCGGGTGTATGTGGAAATGATCCGCGATGTGATGCGGCAGGGCGGACAAGTGCTGTATTTGCTGCCGGAAATTGCGTTGACGACACAGATCATCCACCGTTTGCAAAAGGTGTTCGGCGACGAGGTCAGCGTGTACCATTCCAAAGTAAACACCCACGAACGGGTGGAAGTCTGGAAAGCCGCTGCTTCCGGCAAACCCGTGATCCTGGCCGCCCGAAGCGGCCTGTTTTTGCCATTTCAAAACCTGCAACTGATTATCGTGGACGAGGAACACGATAATTCTTTTAAACAATACGACCCTGCGCCGCGCTACCACGCCCGCGATACGGCGATTTACTTAGCCCATTTGTACGGCGCCAGGGTTTTGCTCGGTACGGCTACACCGGCCATCGAAACGTGGCACAATGCACAAACCGGAAAATACGGTTTGGTGGAAATGCCGCTGCGCTTTGGCGGACTCGAACTGCCTGAAATTCAGACAGTTGACTTGCGGGAGCAAATGAAAACGAAGCAGATGCAGAGCATCTTTGCAACGCCGCTGATCGAACATTTGCAACAATCCATTGAGAAAGGGGAGCAGGCCATCTTGTTCCAAAACCGGCGTGGTTATGCGCCGATGCTCGAATGCCAGGTCTGCGGCTGGAATGCCCAGTGCCGTCACTGCGATGTGAGCCTGACGTTCCATAAACACACCAACCGGCTGCGCTGTCACTACTGCGGCTACACCCAGGAGCCTGCCGTCGTATGCCCGGCCTGCGGCAGTGGGAAAATCACCCTGCGCGGATTCGGTACCGAAAAAATTGAAGACGAACTCAAACTATTCCTGCCCAATGCCCGTATCGGGCGTATGGACCTGGACACCGCCGGTTCCAAAAACAACCTGCTGGCACTGCTCAGCGACTTTGAAGAACGCCGCCTGGACATTCTGGTAGGCACCCAAATGGTGACCAAAGGCCTCGATTTTGATAATGTGTCTTTAGTCGGTGTACTCGGCGCCGACCAACTGACCAAGTTCCCGGATTTTCGTTCCGGCGAACGCGCTTTCCAGTTACTCACCCAGGTGGCCGGTCGCGCCGGTCGAAAATACAAACGCGGTTCGGTACTAATCCAGGCCTTTGATCCGAAACATCCGGTGTTGCTGGAAGTATTGCGCGGCGATTTTCGCGGCTTTGCGGAACGCGAACTGAAAGAGCGCCGAGAATTCCATTACCCGCCTTTTTACCGCCTTATTAACATCGAACTGCGCCACAAAGACCCCAAAGTGGTGCATGAAGCGGCTGCGCAGTATGGTAAAATGCTGCGGCAGAAATTAGGCGAGCGCGTACTCGGCCCCGTACAGCCCAATATCGCCCGTATTCGCGGTTATTATGCGCAAGATATTATGCTGAAATTAGAAAAATCAGCGCCTCTGTTAAGCGACTCGAAAGCGCTCATCCGGCATTCCACAGAAATACTCACCGGCAAACCCGGTTTCGGGCAGGTGCAGGTGGTGGTGGATGTGGATCCGATGTGACCGGTAGCACGGCTTTTAAGCCGTCGGGACAGTGCCTTTTAAGGCGCTGTGTTCGGGCATTCCTGTCAGAGCGGACTTGTCGCTTGTACTTTTAAGGCGCTGTGTTCGGCCATTCCTGTCGGAGCGGACTTATCGCTCGAACTTTTAAGGCGCTGTGTTCGGGCATAAATGCCCTCTACCCGACGGCTTAAAAGCCGTGCTACCGATTCCAACTATTTTCAACAATCCACACAACACACTTCCGGCACCGCCACCAAGGTCGAAGTACGCAACAAACGATAATTTCCAAGATCGTCTGAAAGCGGTTTGGCTACCAATTCCTCCGGCATTTGTTGAGCAAACAACTGCGTTTTTTGCAGACTGTAGGCAGTATGGCGCAGGAAATCCATTGCTTTTCCCGGATCATCGGCAGCATTCGCCAGGTATTGATGGCTTTGAACAAATTCGCTGTGCATCAGAAAATGCTCGGTCGTCGGCATCATTTCCACACATAAAACGCTCAATTCGCTGTCTGCGGACAAGCCATAGTTTTTAAGCAAAGTACTGATTTCAGTGTTGGTCCATGCTGCAACGGATTGTTTGGGCGCATCGTTTGTTGCAGGTGCTAAGTACAAGATAGCGTCCGCTGGAACCAGTATATTTTCCGGTACAGGGCGCATCAAACGGTCGTTCAACAGAATATTGCGGTTGTCGCTGTCATCGGCCATACGCACCTGTGCATACAACAAAGCCCACATCTGGGTTCGGACGGGACGGGCAGTCAGTCTGCGACCATCGAACACTGCTTCGGCATGAGGCGCCGAAACCCGGATACGATCTTCATTGCGGTCGGGTGATGCAATCAGTTGAGGATAAGGATGTTGTACGCCCTGGTAACTCAGCGCCCGGCCAAACCTGCCCTGTGCCGTGCTCCAGCCGTCGCGGTGTCCGACCCGGAATTCGTAGGTGAAAAAACCGAACAATTCGGGTGATTCCGGGTGCAGACCAGGCGGTAAAGGCACTAAAAAATGCCGCTGACTGTCTGTGGCAGGAATAAGTTGTTGCATGGCATTTAGCCCGGACTGGTTGTCGCTATGGCCGGGGCTGATGATCCGAACAGGTTCCGGTTCAATGGGCAAAGGCGGTTCTGTTCTGGGTTTCATCCAGTCTTCCGTCCATTCTGCCAGCAAAGGGTCGGGCGCGTACGCCGTGATCCGGCCGAAATACGCATCCCTCGGATTTTTTAATGGCGCGTCAAATTCCACCCAGAGATAGCGCTGCCGTACTTCCGTATTGGCATAGGCAGCATCCCGCGTATAACGGCTCAGCGCCATGCCCGCACTGACCACATTGGGCATTTGAGCCGGTGGGGTAGTGATGGGTAAATGCAGGGGGAGCGTAAGTGGCTCATCTACAGCCAGTTCCGGGTTATCCGTTTTGAAATTGGGTTGTATGCGGTATTCCAACAGTATTTCATCTGGAAACAAATTCGGATCGACGGATTTCGGTTCCACAGCATCAATAAAACACAGAAAAGTCTGTGTGCGGTCGGCTTGTACAACCGCCAGAATATTGATCGCTTTTTTCAACTCGATATCGCCTACCAGGATTTCCGGCTCCCAGTCTTCCGCCAGGGCAAATTTCTTTCTCCGGTAAATATCAATGCTCACGGGGTGGATGCCATCCCAGGACCAGTCGCGGTCAACCAACAAAGTAATCGGCACTAACCAGTGATTGATCATATCATCTTCGGTAGCGATGGTGAGACTGGTATTGTCGGGCGAAAGGGTATGCCGTATGGCCCGGGCAGCGCCGAATTGCCAGCGCTGGCCGGTTTTTCCCATCAAAGACATGCCTTTGTTTTCCACGTCTATGGCTTTCGCCAGGCGTTCAATCAGTTCGGGTTGCTGGTCGGGCGCCGCTTTACCTCCAATAAAAATGTGTTTGAAATTGGCCTTTACTTTTTGCTCTTCCAGGCGGCGCAGGAAAATGCCCCGGATCATGGTTTGTTCGCTGGTCGCCTTGAAAAAAGCCGTTTCGACAGCGGCGGCACGCCGGGTAATGATTCGGGAGCGCATTCCGACCAGTGTTTCATCGTCGGCGTAATAATCGTTTTTTTCGCTGCACTTAGCTCGCAGGGTAATCTGAATATCGCGGTTGGAAGGCAATACCACCTCTTGCAAATCATCGATCAAGTCGCCATTGTCCGACAAACCGAGCAACTGCAGGTTGTTGGAGCCATTGAAATGAATAACAGGGCGATCCACAAAAGTAAGCGGCACGTTGAGGTCGCCGTTGAAATCCGCCGGAAACGCCCGGGTGGTGGTATATAGCACAGCGTAATTATCCTGTGGGCTGTGTTTGGCAATAGTGGTATCCATATCCAGTGACCGTACAGCCACTTCAATTTCCAGTCGGTCGACATCCGGATCGGCAATACCAATGTCGCGTTTACCGGCTGCTACATCGAAGTCGGCTTTGAGCAAATCCAGGGCGTCGGGGTACGCGCCGGTGAACAACACGCTGGGGTATCCGAGCAGCGGCCTTTGCACAACCAATTGATTTTCTTCAAAATAGGCGCCGTCTTCTTCCGACAACACATTCTGAATACGCACGGTTTGCGGGATCGCATGGCGTTTAAAATGATGTGTCGCAACGGGTGCTTCCGCGTCGTATACAGGCGTTTCGGTACTCAGCGGGCCGCCGCCGGTCATGTCGGCCAGTCGCGTCCGGAACTGATATTGCCGGCCATACAGCAGCGGGATAGCATCCAGACCGACAGGCGCATAAGCCAGGTTTTTGGTTGCTGTTTGCGGCGTACCATCCTGCATTTGATGCTGGTCTTTGCGGTACAGGTCGATGGCGTCTTCATCCTGAAGTACGAGGCTTTTGCCGGTCCAGTAGGCAAAATAGGCCGGCAACCAGAAAGGTTTGCCTTTTCGCCCGTCGGGAATAGCGGGGTAGACTTCCACGCCTAATTCCCGTTGTGCGTCTACCGTGTCAATCAGTGCTGCGCCCAGCGAGAGATCCGTTTTATTGCGCACCTGACAAAGGGAAATCCAGGCATTGGGATTGTCCGGGTCGGGGCTGATTTCACGGGCGTCGATGCGGTAACCGATCACGCCCATGGGCGCATCCACGCGCTGCATATCAGCAGGCTTTTTTGGATCAATCTCCAACTGCCGGTTCATCCAGATCAACAATTGTTCGTCGTCCCAGCCGAGGCGGATACCCGAATCGTTGGTGACGGGGAATTCCGGGTCGCGCTTTTCTTTGAGCATGTGGTCGCTTGCCGGCTGCTGCGCATGCACGATTTTGGCAAAACCATCGTCGTAAATACTGGCTTCCAGCAGCATTTCGTCGTAAGCGGAAGGTAGTGCGGGGTTATCGGGTGGCAGATTAATTTCGTCATGGCGGACGCGAAACTGTACAGCCGAAAATAATTGCCGATTGACGCCTGCAGGAATTTTGGGTAAACGCGCCGCATAACGCCTGACCAGCGTTAAATCGGCAAACTGATAATCAGAGCCGTCTGCGATATCGAGGTACAGCCAGCCGCCGTTTTCCAACAGACCGGGAGCTAGGTCGACGAACGCTTCGTGGATAAAGCCACATTTTTTAGCAATGGCGGGCTGTCGAAGGCAAAATGCAAACACCTGCCCCCAACTGACCTGATCGTTGTCGGGTTTAAACAGCGGATCCGGCTCTTTTTCCTGATCAATGGCGCAGGCGTAACTATCGTCGATAGCTGCGCGGTCGGTGCGCGGTTTGGTAAAATGAAAGGCTTCGCGGTAACTGGTCGGCAGGTATTTTCGGGCGTAATGGTGCTTTTCGGGCGGTTCGGCGGTGGCATTGCTGCTGATATCGAAACGCAGGGCCAGGGTGTTAAAAATTTCGCTTGCGTCTGCGCCGACCGGCGTAGCCGGCAGCAATTCGCTGACATCGGGTACGAGGTCGAGTCGCGGATATTTGTCTAAGGAGGCCAATATCTGGGCGCGCAGGCTGAGCGTTGCGTCGACCCAGGCAGGCGAAAGCGCCTGTATCGGGTCGTCGAGCAAGGGGCTGAAATTGCGCGGAATAATCAACACATTGAAGTAGAGCCGGTCGTTTTCAATGCGTTGTGGGAAAGTCAATATGCTGAGTTTTGCTTCCATGATAAGTTTGGTTTTGGGTTAAGCGATTTGACGGTTTTCCTGGAAACTCTTGGAAAAACTGATGTTGATCACGAGGAAAATACTGATGTCGAGGCTGAACGTCACTTGTGCAATACAATCTGTTCTGCCCGCTGCGAGGTCGCGTCTAACTTTGCCGGAGGCTTCTATCTGTATTTGAATCGTTACCAATCCGCCGAGCAGTTCGGCCCTTCCACGGAACAGGATAAAAGCGCCAACGACGATGATTCTGGTATCGATGGAAATTTCCACGCCGGCAGCGAAGTACACACTCACATTGCCGATCACCGGCAATCCGACTACTAATTCCACGCCGAAACCGATTTTCATATACAAACCGGGGCCGCGTATCGTATCGGCACTGACCCGCAATACGCAGCTACCTACAGCATAGACGGTTGCTGCGGCCACCGATACGCACATTACGCTCAATTTGCCGCCAAACTCCAGGTAAGCGCCACCGCTGGGCATCGGCGAGCCGCCTTCGGGGTAGGGCATTCCGACATTGAAATAACAACCGAGTTTCAAACTGGCTTCTAAGCGAAGCGGGGCGATGGCGCCACCGGTTCCTGCAGGCGGGAAACGCAAGACGGGTATTTCCTTATCTGCCTGAAATTTGTACTCCCAATTGTTCGGGCTGTTGCTCATAGCTATTTTCAGCCCTTTCGATAAACTACCTGCATAATCTCCGCCACTCAGGGATAGCAGTATTTGCAGGATATCTATTACGGGTTGCATTTCATCGCTGAACAGCAATTCCGGATCGGTAAAACTGGGCGCCTTGCCTTTTTCGGTGTCGAATTTACCACGAATCCTGAACAGGCGTTTCATGTCCAGCAAATCGACCACCATAGTTACATCGTCGAGTTTGTTGGTCCATTGTTTGGCGAGGGCGGTACTATCCAGGTTGAAATTTGCCAAACCGGCAACGCCTTCCGGGGCGCCTGCTTTGTCCTTTTTGACGTATTCGGCGTACACTTTTACATCTTTTTCATTGATAAAAAAGATGGTTTTATCTTCTAATTTCTGTTGTAAAATTTCACCCGGGACGTTTAAATTTTGCAACTGGTAACCTGTTTCATTGATATTGAGTTGAAAGCCATTAAAGTCGAGTCGCGGCAAATCGCCTATTTTTGGGAAAATCCCTTTGCTATTGAGCAGGCGATAGGCATCTGCGAGGTCGGGTTTTGAGCTTTGTAACTGTTGCAATCCATGTAAAAAGGAGGGATTGCGGAACAACACTTTCTGGGTATCCGTATTTTGCAAAAATGCGTATTGCGTGGCCCGGTCTTCCATATTCAGGTTGAATAAATCGCCGGGATTGGCCAGTTCCAATGCGTTGTTATTGTTGGCAATCGGGTGCAGTCCGCGCTGGATAAGCGGCACCACCGAATTGCTGATCGGCAATACTTCTCCGGTCGATTT
>JAYSZC010000530.1:0-1608 GCA_043738235.1 Lewinellaceae bacterium
GGTTTAATGCGGAACACGGCGGACGAATTTCGGCGATTGTAGATGTAAAAACCCGCGAAGGCAATCGAAAGCGACTTTCCGGGAATCTTTCAGCCGGACCGTTTCAGGCCAAAGCCATCCTCGAAGGGCCGATCGTACCCCTCAAATCGGATAATGGCAGCAGCATTTCCTTTGTTGTAGCGGCCAAAAAAGCGCTTATCAACCAGTTGGACAGCAGATTGTACCCCAAGGTCAATGATACTGTCGGCATACCGTTCGACTACCGCGATTTTTATGGTAAAGTCTCCTTCCTATCCGGAAACGGAAGCAAATTGAATGTTTTCGGTTTTAATTATACCGACGGTGTGAATTACCCGCAAACCCAGTTTGGCTGGACAAGCGGCGGTGGCGGCGCAGACTTTACCCTGGTTCCCACCAATTCCAATACCATCATCAATGGTACGCTGACCTTTTCCAATTACGATTCTGAAATTGAAGAAGCAGACCGGCAGCCGCGGACCAGCGGTATTTCGGGTTATTACGGCGCCCTGAATTTCAAAAACCTGGGCCGCGATAATGAAGTGGAATACGGCCTGGCGCTAACGGGTTTTCGCACCGAATTCCAGTTCATCAATTTCCGGGGCATCACCACAGAACAAAATGACAACACGACGGAAATCAGCGGCTATGTGCGCTGGAAACGCAAAATCGGCCCGCTTGTGATCGAACCCGGCTTCCGTTTGCAATATTACCAGTCGCTCGACGATGTCTCGCCGGAACCCCGCCTGGGTCTGAAATACAATATTTCCGATAAATTGCGCTTCAAACTTGCTGCCGGCCTGTACTCGCAAAACCTGCTTTCAACGGTCAACGAACGCGATATTGTCAACCTTTTTGTAGGTTTTCTGTCAGGCCCCGAAGAAACGGTCTACCAACCCAATTCCATCGAGCCTACCAAGCACCGCCTGCAAAAGGCATTACATGGCGTAACCGGGTTTGAAATAGACATCACCAACAATTTTGAGGTGAATATCGAAGGTTATTATAAGAGATTTACCCAATTGTTGTCGCTAAACCGTTTTAAAGACGAAAGTACCGACCCCAATTTTTTTGTGGAAACCGGCGACGCTTACGGCATCGATTTTTCCATGAAACTAGAAGGAAAACGCTCCTATCTCTGGGGTTCTTATTCCCTAGGTTACGTCACCCGCGATGACGGCGAGCAGGTCTATCCGCCTGTTTTCGACCGCCGCCACAATATGAACTTAGTTGGCACTTACCTGCTGGGTAAAAACAGGAAATGGGAACTGGGCGCCCGCTGGAATTTCGGTTCCGGTTTTCCTTTTACCTTGACCCAGGGCTTTTATACCAATATCAATTTCGACGACGGCGTCGGAACGGACGTCATCACCGGCAACCCGGATGGATTGCCCGGCATTGTTTATGCCAGCAAAAGAAATAGCGGACGTTTGCCTTATTACCACCGCCTCGACTTGTCGCTGAAACGCGTGTTCAAATTCTCGAAATACGCGAGTCTGGAAGTCACGGCTTCTGCCACCAATGTTTACGACCGGGCGAATATTTTTTATTACGACCGGATACGCGCCGAACGGGTCAATCAGTTGCCGC
>JAYSZC010000531.1:0-3900 GCA_043738235.1 Lewinellaceae bacterium
TTCATAGGTCACATAAGTTGAGTGTCGTAACCCAAACTTAGTGACCTATTTTCATTTTAACTAATATCTCCACTTTTGAGCGGAGTATTGAAACATGAGTCATCCCTAATTTATGCAATGATTCTATTGGCCAAAGGGTTCAACGGGCGGATGAAATCCGCGATCCGCGAAAATTCAGTCAACTCTAAAGCGGAAAAATCCGTATAAATCCGCCGCATTCGTGTCATCCGCGCGACTATTATTCCTACGAGGGACATATCAGTCCACTCTACGGCGCGATTTCACTCCATTTACCTTGCAGAGCGTGTACGAATTTTCCCCTCGTAGGAATAATAGTCGCGCGGATGACACGAATGCGGCGGAGTTTCGCGAATTTTCCCAACGTAGAGTTGACCGAATTTTCGCGGATCGCGGATTTCATCCGCCCGTAGACCCGTGGCATTTGTTCTTCGATTTTGCTGGGTAATAAAATTAGTGATGACTCATATTTTCCTTAACTTCATTTTTTCCAGACACCGCCAATCCCCAATTCGTATAACTTCTTATTGAGCGCCGGAATATCTTTTTCCAGTATCTCCGTCGCTTTGGCTTTGAGTGCGGCCCATTCGGCATCCAGTTCTTTTTTTCTGTCCAGAGAGGGTTGGTTCACCACGGGAATATCGCTTTCCGTCTGGTTGATGAGGAAAATGTAGTGGGCGGTAAACTTGTTCGGGAAGTTCTCCACGTCGTCGTAGGCTTTCGATTTTCGCTGAACCATCTCTTCGTCCCAGGCTTTCATTTTTTGGACGAGGGCTGCGCCTTCCGTTTGAACAGACTTGAATTTGTTATCCGCTGGAATCGCCTTCAGCAGTTCCGATAATTGTTCCCTTTTGGCAAAGATGGAATTCACCATTTGGTGCATTTGGGTGAACGCCGTTTCCATTTGCAACATCTGGTCATGGTATGCTTTGTAATTGGATATATCCTTGTTGTACAATGGATTGGATAATATTTCTGCCGATGTAGAAACCTGTTTGTCGTCCGATTTCAGGTGAAAAATATATTTCCCCGGAGTGGCTTTATGCCCTTTGAAACTGCATTCGTAATAAGTGTCGGGCACACCCGGCATGGTCGGATAGCGCATGTCCCAGACGAAGCGGTTGAGGCCTTTTTTCATCGTCAGTACAGGTTCTTCCGGCGGGCCGCCATCCCATTTTTTATATAAACTGTCTTTTTTGGAACTGAACGTGCGCACCGGATTACCCGCTTCGTCTTGGAGGTCTAATGAAATGACGGCGTCCTTATTTACTTCCGGCAGGTAATAATACACGACAATGCCGTTGGCAGGGTTCACACCTGCTGTTGAAGTCGAACCGGTAAAGGCATCGTCCGTTTTGTCTAATTCACTTCTGCCATTGGCGAGCCATGCGTTTTCGGGTTGAAAAATAACCGGACTTTTGATGTTTTTCTGGTACTGTCTGACCAAACCCAGATCGTCCAGAATCCAGAAGGAACGGCCCGAAGTGGCGGCGATCAGATCGTTCCGGTGGATTTTCAGGTCGGTGATGGGCGCAATGGGTAAATTTAACTGAAAAGGCGACCAGTCTTTTCCGCCGTCCCGGGAAATAAACAAACCCAGTTCCGTGCCGGCAAAAAGCAGGTCTTTTTGTTGTTCATCTTCCCTTACCACCCTTGTAAATGCATTGTTCGGAAGGCCGTTTGTAATTTTTGTCCAGGATTTGCCGTAATCGGTGGTTTTATACAGGCCCGGCGTATGGTCGTTGAATTTGTACCGCGTGGTAGCGATATACGCCGTCGCTTGATCGTGCGGCGACACCTCGATGGCATTGATCAGGCATTCCTGCAAACCGTTGGGCGTTACATTTTTCCAGGTTTTGCCGCCGTCGCGGGTTAGGTGAACCAGGCCGTCGTCGCTGCCGGTCCAGATCACGCCTTTTTCGTGCGGCGATTCGAGGATATAGGCGAGTGTGCCGTAGTTTTCGGCGCCGACGGCCTCATTCGTGTACGGCCCGCCGCCTTTGCCTTGTTTTTCTTTTTCGTTGCGGGTTAAATCGGGCGACGCCTCCATCCAGGTTTTGCCCATGTCGTTCGTGCGCAACACATACTGTGCGCCGTGGTAAAAAGTGCCCGGTTCGTGTTTCGACCAGATGATCGGCGCATTCCAGTTGAAGCGGTATTTCAGGTCTTTGGCGTCGCTGCCGAGGTACTGAATCGGCGCGGCCATGATATTCGTTGACGCTTGCGCTTTGGTATCCAGTACTTCAATGGTACCCTGGTAACTGCCGCCCATCACATAGCGCGGGTCGTCGGGATTGAACGCCAGAAAAGCACTTTCTCCGCCTGCCGAATAGGTCCAACTGTCGGTGCTGATATGGCTGCCTCCGAATTCCCGGTGCGCAATCGAAACGGAGGTATTGTCCTGTTGTCCGCCATATATCCGATACGGGAATTGATTGTCCACGTTGATTCTGTACATCTGCGCGGTCGGCATATTTCTTTGCGTACTCCAGGATTTGCCGGAATTAAAGGTGATAGCTGCGCCGCCGTCGTCGGCGATCACCATATTTTTGGAGTTTTTGGGGTTGATCCAGAGGTCGTGGTAGTCGCCGTGGGTATTGGAAATATCCTCCCAGGTTTTGCCGCCGTTGATGGAGCGCAAGGCGGGCGCACTCAGCACGTACAGGGTGTTTTCATTCAAAGGATCGACAAACAACTCGATGTAGTACCAGGCGCGTTGCACTAAGCGGTGGTCGTTCGTGATGCGCGTCCAGTTTTTGCCGGAATTGGCGGAGACAAACAGGCCGCCCGCTTCCTTTTCCGAGTCACTTTCTATCAAAGCATACACTTTTTCGGAATTGGAGCGACAAACGGCGATCGACATTTTGCCCATTTCCTTGGGCAATCCGTCTTCCATTTTTTCCCAGTGCTCGCCGGCGTCGGTGGATTTGTACAATCCACTACCCGGGCCGCCGCTGATGACTTTCCAGGGCAAGCGGCCGTGTTCCCACATAGCGGCGTACAGGATGCGCGGGTTGTTCATGTCCATAGACAATTCCGCGCAGCCTGTTTTGTCGTCGACATAGAGTACGTTTTTCCAGGTAGCGCCGCCGTCGGTCGTTTTAAAAATGCCGCGTTGCTGCGAAGCGCTGTACAATGCGCCCTGTGCGGCCACCAGCACGGTATTGGGATCCGTGGGGTCGATGACAATACGGGCGATATGCTGCGTTTGTTCAAGCCCCGTTTTTTTCCAGGTTTTGCCCGCATCGGTCGATTTATACACGCCGTCGCCGTGGTGCGTCATCACACCCCTCATGGCGTGTTCGCCCATGCCGACATAAATGATATTGGGATCGTTTTCAGCCACCGCTACGGCGCCGACGGAACCTGTTGTAAAGAAACCATCCGAAATATTGGCCCAATTGAGGCCCATATCCGTTGTTTTCCAGAGTCCGCCACCTGTCGTGCCCATGTAATAGGTATGTATATCGCCCACCGCGCCCGAGGCGGCCACGGAACGACCGCCCCGGAACGGGCCGATATTGCGCCATTTGACGGGTTTGAACCAGGTATTGAGCTCGTTTGTGGAAGTGTCTTTTTTGGTTTGGGCAGTAGCTGGGCAAAAGGCCGGCATGAAACAGATCAGCAGCAGCAGATATTTCATCATAGGTTTACGTCTGTTTAAAAGATCGTAAAACTACGTGGAGATTTTGAAATGCGGTTACGGAGATGGAGCCGGAGCCATATTTTATACTTCGCGCCGCCAGGTTTTGTGCATTCGGTTTGGCGACGTTTACTAAACTTAAAACACCCCTTTCGCTTAAATTTTTGCGTTTAGTTCATTGACATACTAGATATTCATTGATCATGGAAGTAAAGCAGGAACAATTAGGGGATCTGCCC
>JAYSZC010000532.1:0-10364 GCA_043738235.1 Lewinellaceae bacterium
CCTTGCCACCTGGACGCAGAGTCCGGTAACAGGAATCAAGCACCAGGCGCATATCCAAAAAGTACTTTGCCAACAGTGCAGGTAGGTTTTTACGTCTGAAACCGACTGGGTGCGCAGCATTCAATCGTTCAATTTTTTCAATTAACTCGACCGTTTCTGGAGAAAGATTTTCCTTGTTTTCCTGAAAATCAGACCAATAAATTCGGTATTGACTGTTCGTAATTTCGCGGTTACCAATCATACGAAAGTCGGTTTGGCGATGATTTGGGCGGGAAAGTAGGTCGAAAAAATAGAGACTCAAACGGTCGGTATCCAAGTATGGGAGTGCAGTAGCGTAGGGGGGGGAAGTAATAATGCAGTCTGTATTGCCCAAAGTTTCAACTGAAAATGTATCCGAATCTCTCGCGTCACCGAGTTTGGCCTGTGCCGCTCCCAATTGTTCCGGCGTTAATTCAAGTACAAGGGCGAGTACTGATTTGAGCGCAGTTTCAGTTTCTTGCAAATAAAGTATTTGAATATCATTTGGGATATTTTTGGCTTTGTCCAAACGCACTCGCAAGTCACTGTCTTTTTGCCAAGAAATTTGCCGGAGTAGATTACTTAATGTTACTTTCAAAAAATTGGCAAAAACGGTGTGTTCGACATTTTTGACTGCCGACATAATTTGTCCTAGTTGGAGTAACACTTCGGGTGCGAACCAATTTCCCAAATATGCGGCGTTTATAGGGTCAATGTTTTTAAAATAGTTTTCCTGAGAGCGTTCAGCCGTCGAAAAATTGCGTTTGAAATCCACCCAACATTGCTCCAAATCAGGTGCTGACATTTTCAAAATGTCACATTTAACTCCGCTGACCAGCACTGAAAGTGGATTCATATCCACCCCGAAAGCATGACAACCTAGCAGAGATGCCTCCACGAGCGTTGTACCGCTACCACACATTGGATCAAGAATTTTTGCTCCTTCTTTTGCACCAGCGATATTGAGCAGTGAGCGAACCAATTGAGGAAAAAACTTACCCCGGTATTCGTGGATGCCATGTGAACCATAGCGTAGGCTTCGGCGGTTAATCTTCGGTAGACTGCCGTTAAATGGCAAAATGTTTTTCAAAATCTCCGGTGCAAGTTTGTTTTTTGCCACTTGTCCGGTCGCCTCAAAGCATAGTTGGCGCGTGAAGCCATGCTCTTTTTTATTAATTGTCGCGCTGTTGATTTCTTCCCAATAAGCCAATCGTTGTCGGAGCAAATCCACTGAAACGCCAGCATCGAGTAAAAAATGATGCTCCGAGATTATACCGTTTTGGTAAGGCACAGGTTGTTGCGCAGCCAGTTCGCCGAGTTCGCGCAGGGCAAGTATTCGCTCAAAAGGCTGGATATAGGGCTTAATATGACAGTTAACAATGTTTTGCTCGGTATTCATCAGTAGTTGTTTTGCAAAATGAGGATGTGCTCTTCCCTGATTTTCCCAATTGCAGGATTGAAAGATTTTTTGGAATCCTGCAAGCGGCGTGAACGATTAAGTGACAGACGAAAACCATTTTCGCGCCCTGCATCAATCAAAATCTGGTCGTTTTCAATCGTTTTGCCATCGAGAGTTGAGTCTCCGATGATAAAAACTGCATGACCGCCGGGGCGGACTTTCCCGGAAAGCCAAGTCATAATTTGCCCAAATTCCTGTCGGAATGTGGCTTCTGTGGCTTTTTTGTGGCTTTTGCTGCTGTATTTTCGGTGACTCCCGATTTCTTCTTCCTTAAACTTAGGCTGATCCATATCCAACCAAAGCATTCGCGAGCGGTGATAAAGATGGTAACTGTAAGCATTTGGGTAAGGTGGCGAACAAACTACCAAATCCACTTGCGGAATATTTGGAGCAGTTAAAATATTGGCATTAATAATGCTCACTTGAAGTTTCGGATCAACCTCTTGCCCCAACTCGAAGCAGCGTTGAGCAGTATTTATTAAGGCTTTCCCGAACAAGATAAGAGCATCGCCCTGACGTTGGCGTTTTTCCCGACGAACGTATCGTGTGTCGGAATCTTGATTTGAAATAGTGATGATTATAGATGAAAAAGCAGTCAACGCTACATCGCGCATTTTTTTAGATTCAATGGAGAGGCATCTTTCTTTCAAAAAGGCCAATTCTCGAACCACAAAATCTTTAAACCAAAGTTCGATACCGTCAAAATTTGGGATGAATGGTGCTCCCGATGCAAGTGAATAGTCATTGAACATTCCAGGAGTTCCAGCCCGTAAATCGCCGCCAATAGATACCATTTCCTTCCCCATATTTTGCAGAAACTGTGTTTCGGCTTCAGTGAGCAAAGTTGTCTTGGTTTTTGAAATCAGGCATGCAAGGGGATTGGCATCAATACCAATGGCATGGCATTCCAAACGCAAGGCTTCCACGAGTGTCGTGCCGCTCCCACAAAATGGATCAAGCACTGTATCGCCTGCCGAGGCAAGTTCGCGTATAATTGTGCGAGGTATTTGGGGAATATATTTTGCTGGATATGGGTGAATTGAGTGCGTTAAATAGCCAGTTTGAGAGGAGGTGAAATCGAAGTCGACAATTTCTAATTTTAAAATCCGTTCAGGAATTGTGGTTTTATAAATAGGCATATCCTCTTTTAAAATAATCGAATCGGAGGAATTCTCCTGCCGAGCGTAACGCACGATTTGCTCTTTTTCTGGCTCAGAAAATTTGCGCCAACCATTTCGGTCTCGTACAGGCTCAGAAACTTTTCCTTCGCGAAGCCAACGTAACAAGGTGTCTTTATGAACACCTGCTTTTTCGGCGATTTCCTGTGTCGAATACAATTGATCCATGATAAAGTATCTGTAAGTAGGGGCAAATATACGTACATATACTTAATCAAGGTACTATGAAATATTTTTCTATAAGAGTTATTTGTATATTTTATATTTAACTCACACCCCAATATCCTCATTCCACAACTTCGGCCGCGCTTGAATGAAATCCCTCATCATGTTTTTACATTCCTCATTATCCGCCAAAATCACCTCCACGCCTCTGGATTTCAGCAGTTCTTCTTCTCCCAGAAAGGTTTCGTTTTCCCCAATAATGACTTTTGGAATGCCGTACAGCAGAATCGCGCCGGAGCACATCGGACAAGGCGACAAAGTGGTATATAAAGTGCAATGCTGGTAAACATGCGCAGGCTGCCGGCCTGCATTTTCAAAAGCGTCCATTTCGCCGTGCAATACCACGCTGCCATTTTGAACACGCCTGTTGTGTCCTCTACCGAGTATTTTGCCTTCATAAACGATGACCGAGCCGATCGGGATACCACCTTCGGCCAGTCCTTTGCGTGCCTCTTCGATGGCAGCCTCCATGAATTTGTCCATGTTTAGTTATCAGTTATCTGTTATTAGTTATCGGGCTTCCGTTGTTAGTTATCGGTTATCCGTTATCTGTTATCAGTGTGGTAGCTCTTGGCTTTGCAAATAGAGCGGCCAAAGGCTACCACACTGATAACCGATAACTGACAACTGATAACTGATAACTATTTCCGCAGGGCCAACCGAGGCTCCGGCACATAATGCCCGTTTCCTCCGGCGCGCGGGTCGTCAAAAGAATCAGGAATAGCATTCGCTTCCATCAGTTGTTCCCAGGTCACGGGCGCTGCTTCGGGCGGTTGTACTTCCATGGTAATACAGGCTTCGACAGGACAAACCAGCGAGCACAAGTTGCAACCCACACAATTTTCTTCAATGATGTCGGGGATTCTGTTGGCCGGGTCGGATGAAACGGAAATGGCCTGGTGCGCGCCGTCTTCGCAAGCGATGTAACACAACTGACAGCCGATGCATTTCTCCGGATTGATAGAGGCCACCACTTTATAACTGAGGTTCAATTCTTTCCATTCCATGATATTGGGCAGGGCTTTTCCGGCAAAGTCATAAATCGTGTTGTAGCCGCGTTCGTCCATAAAACGCCGCAGACCGGTGTCCATTTCGCGAACGATGCCGAAACCGTAGTGCATCACAGCCGTACAAACCTGCACGGAAGTGGCACCCAGCAAAATAAACTCCACCACATCGCGCCAGGTTTCAATACCGCCGATGCCGCTGATGGGCGTTCGGGCGATATCGGGGTGTTGGGCCAGTTGCCGCACCATATTCATGGCAATGGGTTTGACCGCCGGGCCGCAGTAACCGCCGTTGGTTCCCTTGCCATCTACAACAGGGTAGGGGGCAAAAGTGTCCAGGTCGATGCCCATGATACTTTTGATCGTGTTGATCAGTGAAATGGCATCCGTGCCGCCTTTAACCGCCGCTAGTCCGGGGTCTTCGATATTGGAAATATTCGGCGTGAGTTTAGTAATGACGGGGATTTTCGCCGCCTGCATCACCCATCCGACAATGGTTTCCAGCACTGCCGGTTCCTGACCCACCGCCGAACCCATACCGCGCTCGCACATACCATGTGGGCAACCGAAATTGAGTTCAATGCCGTCCGCACCGGCATTTTCCACGTCTTTGATGATCTGCTCCCACTCTTTTCGGGTTTCCACCATCAGCGAAGCGATCACGGCGTGGTGCGGAAAGTATTTTTTGACTTCCTCTATTTCCCGCAGGTTGTCGGACAGGCTGCGGTCGGAGATCAATTCGATGTTGTTGAATCCCGACATGCGGGTGTCGCGGTAATTCAAGCCGCCGTAACGGCTCGATACATTGATGATCGGCACGCCCAGCGTTTTCCAGACGGCGCCACCCCATCCGGCGTCAAAAGCCTTCATGATCTGGTAGCCGGAATTGGTAGGTGGCGCAGATGCCAGCCAGAAAGGATTGGGCGCTTTGATACCTGCGAAATTGACGGATAAATCAGCCATGTATTAGAGGTGAGAGGTGAGAAGTGAGAGGGTGAGAGGCATCCCGCTTGGCTATGTTTATAGTTTGGGTTTGAGTTTTTCAGGTTTAGAAGTTGAGACCGAAAATTAAGTAGGAAAGGAGCCATATTTGCATTTTTCTTTTGCCCCTTGCCCTTTGACTTTTGCCCTTACTGGCCCGTTAAATACTGATGAATTCCCAGCGCTGCCTGTTTGCCTTCGTAAGCGCCATTGACGACTTCAGCGCCGCCATTGACGGCATCGCCACCGGCGAAATATTTCGGGTTGGTGGTCTGATACCGGATCGGATCAACCACTATTCTTTGAGAGGCATCGAGCGTCAAATCTTTGATTTGCTTCAAAAAAGCGCCCATTTTTGCCTGTCCGGTGGCTTTGATGACCAGATCGCAGTCGATGACAAATTCAGAGCCGGGGATTTCGTATAAACGCCCGTTTTCCAGTTCCGTTTTGATAAATCTTACTCCGGCAACGTTTCCATCCTTTCCCAATATTTCTTTTGGGCCGGCATTAAAAACGCCCTGCACGCCTGCACTGAGGGCCAGATCATACTCAAACCAGTAAGCGCCCATAGCATCTTTGGAACGGCGGTACACCAGGTACACCTTTTCCGCGCCCATACGGGCCGATTCGGAAGCGGCGTCCATAGCAGTATTACCGCCGCCGAGCACGACCACGCTTTGGGGGATTTGCAAATGGTGTTTTCTAAAACGCAGGTCTTGAATAAACTCCACGGCGCCGATGACCTGGTTTAAATCTTCTCCCGGAATACCCAGCGAAGAAGTGGGACCTATGCCGACGCCCAGGAAAATAGCATCGTATTGCGCTTCCAGGACGCGAATATGATCTTCTGACACAACTGGAGACTGGTATCGTATGTCAAAACCCAATTGTTTCTGTAAATAAGCCACTTCTGAAAGCGCTTCTTCATTGGTGATTTTGTAAGGCGCGGTGCCGTAAACGGTCAGTCCCGAGGGTTTTTCATGTGCCTCAAAAATAGTAACAGCATATCCCAAAACGGATAATTCGCAGGCGCAGGCAATCCCCGCAGGGCCGGCGCCGATAACAGCCACATTTTTCCCGTTGGGTTCTCCTTTCCGGTAAAGCGGCTTCTCCGCTTCTATGACTTGGCGGGTGGCGTAGTTCTGCAACCTGCCGATTTCAATAGGTTTGACATGCGCGTGGTTGAGTACGCAGGCGCCTTCGCACAACACCTGGGTAGGGCATACTTTGCCACAGGCATTACCCATCCAGTTCTGGTCGTATATGGTTGCAGCGGCGCCGTCTACATTTCCGGTGTGTATCTGTTTGATAAACAAGGGAATATCAATATGCGTCGGACAGGCTTTGATACAGGGTGCATCGTAACAAAACAAACAGCGGGAACTTTCCACAAAAGCCTCGGTGCCGTTCATCAAGGGCTTTTTTTGTTTAAAATTCCGCTGGAATTCTTCTTCGGATTGTGGTCGGGTGTATTCTGCCATACGGATCAGAGTTCAGTTATTTTACCATAAGTTTCAGGACGGCGATCCCGGAAAAACTGCCAGGTGGAGCGCACCTTATCTATCATATCGAGGTCAAATTCAGCAACCAGCAGTTCATCCTGGTCTTCGGAAGCCTGGGCGAAAATTTGTCCGCGCGGGTCAACAAAATACGAGCTGCCGTAAAACTTGCCGAGGTTCCAGGGTGGTTCGGTTCCCACTCGGTTGATACAACCCATAAAATAGCCGTTTGCGGCGGCATGGGCGGGTTGTTCCAGTTTCCAGAGGTATTGGGAAAGCCCGGCCACCGTCGCCGAAGGATTGTACACAATTTCTGCGCCATTCAGGCCAAGGCAACGTGCGCCATCGGGGAAATGCCGGTCGTAACAGATGTACACGCCGATTTTGGCGTAGCGCGTTTCAAACACAGGATAACCCAGGTTGCCGGGTTTGAAGAAGTATTTTTCCCAAAAACCGGAAGTATGCGGAATATGGTTTTTGCGGTATTTTCCGAGGTATGTTCCGTCTGCGTCGATCACTGCGGCAGTATTGTATAAAACGCCGGCCTGTTCCTTTTCATAGATCGGAACGATGATGACCATCTGGTATTTTTTGGCGTATTCCTGCATCAACTCAACGGTCGGACCCGGTACGGCCTCGGCAGTAGCGTACCACTTGGCGTCCTGGCTCGGACAGAAATAAGGCGTGTTGAATATTTCCTGTAAACACAAAATCTGTACGCCCTTTTTACCGGCTTCCTCGATAAATGGAATGTGCTTTTGCACCATGGCGTTGCAAATTTGTTCGATACTTCCTTCGCCTTCTGTCATGGGAAGGCTCATTTGAATTAAACCTGATTTGATGATTCTTGGCATGTGCGTGAGAGTGAATCGTGAGTTGTGAATCGTGAGTACTCGTGTTTTTATTTTATCTGATTATACGCTTCTTGAACAGGATATTTCCCAATTTCCCGGGGTTTTCATAGCCGCGTAGCGGCATAAGGTCGGTAGACAAACCAAAGAGCAACGTACAGAGGTGCGTAGCACCGTAACTTTTAGCCCTTGTTTCGGTGCTACGCACCTTGTGAACCCGAATGGCAATTTTTGCTACCGACCTTTTGCCGCTACGCGGCCAGAGCGTCCAACCAAAATCAAGTTCCTGTACAATTGGTTGATGTCAGATTATTTTACTTTATTCCTTTTGATAAAACTACCGTATCCGGGTTGCAACAAACATTTATCGTTTTCGATAGCCACTTTTCCACGCAGCAGCACCGTTTCCACTTTTCCGGTTACTTCGCAACCTTCATAAGCGGAGTAATCCGTTCGCATGTGGTGGGTTTTGGCGGATAGCGTATGTTTTTTTGTTGGATTCAAGATACAGATGTCGGCATCGGCGCCGATGGCGATAGTGCCTTTTTGCGGGTACATGCCGAATTTTTTGGCCGCATTGGTGGCGCTCAGTTCCACAAATTTTGGCAGCGAAATGCGGCCTTTGCTGACACCTTCCGAAAAAAGCAGTTCCATGCGGTGTTCGATGGCCGGGTGCCCATTGGGTATTTTGGCAAAATCGCCTTTGCCCATTTGTTTTTGCTCCCAGGTAAACGGGCAGTGGTCGGTGGCTACTACATGCACCAGGCCTTGATCTATGCCTGCCCACAAGGCCTCCTGGTCTTTTTTCTGCCGCAGCGGCGGACTCATCACCCATTTGGCGCCGTCAAAATCCTGTTCATACAAGGACGCGTCCAGTAGCAGGTACTGGATACAGGTTTCGACGTTGATGTGCTGGTTGCGCTTGGTGGCTTCCCGCACGGCATTCAAAGCGCCTTCGCAGGTGAGGTGTACAATGTAGCCCGGACAACCCGTGTAAAACAACATATCTGCAAAACGGGCCGATGCTTCAGCTTCTGTGATTTCAGGCTGCGACAGGTAGTGGTACAGCGGCGCGCGATTGCCGGCGGCTTTGTTTTCGGCAATGAGCGAGTCGATCATATCGCCGTTGGTAGCGTGTACGGTGACCATGCCGCCGTGTTTTTTTACAACCTGCATCAATTGCACCATTTGTCCGTCGTCGATCATCAGGGCGCCTTTGTAGGCCATGAATGTTTTAAAGGACGTAATGCCCTCTTTTTCAATCATTTCTACGACTTCGTCGGCTGTTTGTTGGTTAAAATCTGTCACCGCCATGTGGTAACTGTAATCCGCCAACGCCTTGCCGACCGATTTTTGCTGCCAGATGCGCAGCGCATTGTACAGGGAATCGCCCTGCGTTTGCAGGATAAAATCGATGACCATTGTCGTGCCGCCAAACAGCGCGGCCCGGGTACCCGTTTCGTAATCGTCACTAGAAAATGTGCCCATAAAAGGCATATCCAGGTGTACGTGCGGATCGATGCCACCGGGAATGACGATTTTTCCCGTAGCGTCAATGGTTTTATCTGCCTTGTGGGGAAGGTTTGCACCGATGGCAACAATGTGCTCACCTTCGATATAAACGTCGGCTATGTAGTCTTCAGAGGCGGTGGCAACGTGGCCGTTTTTGATCAGGATGGACATAATTGTGGTGGTTTGTAGGAGGAGTTTGAAGGTTTGAAAGTTTGATGGTTTGGGCTGACAACCTTAGGCATGAGTTACCACCCCAACCATCAAACCTTTTCAAACCTTCAAACCTCTCTTCATCAATAGCAAATAAACACAAAAAGAAACCGCAAAACCGACAAACCAGGCATAATGATACAAGCCGGCAATAAAGTCGGGAACAAGCTCTTTCGGGACCAGGTGTATCGTGACTAAAAAGCCCGGAACATTCGGCAGAATCCCCGCCAGCAAGGCCCACAAAGCCGCCATGTTGTATCCGTTGCGGTAAGTGTAAATGCCGGTTTCGGAATATAAATCACTGGTAATCAACTCTTTTTTCCGGATAAAATAATAATCCGCAATCATAATGCCGCCGATAGGACCCAGCAAACTGGAATAAGCGATAAGCCAGGTAAAAATGTAGCCGCTTGGATCGGCAATCAATTTCCAGGGGAAGAACAGGATGCCGAGAATGCCCGTGATGTAACCGCCCATTCTAAAATTGATTCTGGATGGGGACAGGTTGGAAAAGTCATTGGCCGGGCCGACAATATTCGCTGCAATATTTGTAGCGAGGGTGGAGATCGCCACACAGATCATGGCGATACTGACCAGCAATATACTTTCAAACTTCCCGGCCAGCACCAGCGGATCCCAGATCGTTTCTCCATAAATGATCACCGTAGCCGAAGTGACTACCACGCCGATAAAGGAAAACAGTGTCATGGAAGGCGGCAGGCCGATGATCTGTCCGGTTATCTGCGCGTTTTGGCTTTTCGCATAACGCGTAAAATCGGGAATATTCAGCGAAAGTGTGGCCCAGAAACCCACCATACCGGTCAGCGCGGGAAAAAAGAAATCCCAGAATGCGCCGCTTGTCTGAAATTTGGAAGGTTGGGCTAGAATAGGTCCGAGACCATTGCCCGCATCGATCGCCCAGAACAACAAAGCCAGGGCTGCCAACGGTAGAAAAATGGCTTTAAAAACCAGTAATTTCCGGATACTTTCCACCCCGAGCCAGATGATATACATATTCAGGAGCCAAAAAAGCAGAAATGTAATGGCCGGCCCCGTCTCCAGGCCGAAGGAAGCCGGGAAAATCCGGGGCAGCGTCTCCAGTGCCGGAAACCATAGTTTGAACATCTGGTAGAGCGCGAATCCACCGATCCAGGTCTGGATGCCGAACCAGCCGCAGGCCACGATAGCCCGCAGGATGGCAGGTAAATTTGCCAGACGGGTTCCGAAACTTGCCCGAGCAAGTACCGGAAAAGGAATACCGTATTTGGCGCCGGCATGTCCGTTCAAAATCATGGGTAACAATACGATCGTATTGCCCAGAAAGATGGTGCCGATGGCCTGCCACCAGTTCATACCCCCCTCGATCAGCGAACTGGCAAGCATGTAAGTGGGAATGCACAAGCTCATGCTGACCCACAGCGCGG
>JAYSZC010000533.1:0-10359 GCA_043738235.1 Lewinellaceae bacterium
CAACTGACCCGCGGCGGTTTATCCAACAGCCTGACCCTTTCGGAAGCGGAAGTGGAAAGCCGCCTGAAAGCGGGACTGCCTTTTGTGATACGCCTGAAAGTGGAGCCTGGGCGCGCGATTCACGTCCACGACCTGATTCGGGGTGAAGTGGTTTTTCAGAGCAGCGAATTGGATGACAAGGTATTGTTGAAAGCAGATGGAATGCCGACGTATCACCTGGCCAATATTGTGGACGACCACCTGATGGAGATTACGCATGTTATTCGGGGAGAAGAATGGCTGCCCAGCACGGCGCACCACGTATTATTATATGAGGGTTTCGGCTGGACGGATACGATGCCTGTTTTTTCGCATTTGCCACTCATTTTAAAACCTGTCGGCAATGGCAAACTGAGCAAGCGTGACGGCGCCAAGTTCGGTATGCCGGTCTTCCCTTTGGAGTGGGAAGGCGCTACGCCGGAAGAAAGTTTCAGCGGTTTTCGCGATACCGGATTTTTGCCCGAGGCAACCATCAACTTCCTCGCTTTATTGGGCTGGCACCCTGGCGGCGATCAGGAAATGTTTTCTTTGCAAGACCTGATTCAGGCGTTTTCCATAGATCAGATCAGTAAAAGTAGCGCCCGCTTCGATTATGAAAAAGCGAAATGGTTCAACCAGAAATATATTCAGGCAGCCAATAACGATGTGCTGGCCTCTTATATCCGGCGGCTGGCAAACGCTAAAGGATATGAGGCAACGGATGCACACCTGGAGCAAGTGGCGGGCCTGATGAAGGAGCGGGTGACCTTTCTGCCGGATTTCGTCGAGACTGGATATTATTTATTTGAACCGGTACGGGAATACGACAAAGAAACGTTTCAGAAGAAATGGACGCCACCCATCGCAGAAATTTTTAATGAATTAACGGGAATGGTGGCTACTTTTGAACCTTTTACAGGCCCTGCATTGGAAGAAGCCGTCAAACATTTTATACATGAAAAAGCGGTGAAACCAGGCGACATCCTGCCCCTCCTGCGCATCGCACTGGCCGGTACGATGAAAGGACCTGCCGTATTTGATATGGCTGTGGCTTTGGGGCGCGAAGAGACGGTACGTCGTTTGCAGGCACTTGCTGAATTAGGTTAATAAGTAAAAGGGCAAAACTACAAAAGGCAAAAAGCAATGTAAATCAATGCGTTACACAAGATTTAGTATCGGCTAATTTTGCACACCTACTTATACATCTGAAAACAATTGTTCGACCCATGCCCAAACAGAAAAAAACAACCCGATCGTCCCCAACCCGAAAACCTGAAAAACAGGACAAGGCATTAAAAAACATCGAGATCAGGGTAAATACGCTCGGTCAGATTGAACGGGATTTCAATATCGATGACATTAATGCCTTTTTGAATAAGAACGTACCAGATAAGAAGTTTGAAGAATAGTTACTTTAATCCGATCAACCGAAAATATCCCTTTGACACTTGGATTGGTGTTTCCAGATCGATCCGGTAAATGAACTCGTCCGTATGGCAAACCGGTTACGCAAAACTTTGCGGGCAATACCTTATATCTGTGGTATTTGTTTATGCCTTCTTCCCGCTCAACTTCTGGTAGCCCAGAGTAGTTTTTTTAATGTCCCTCCATTAACCGTGGTACCCATTTCTGTGGGCGCCAATTGTATGGCAACACTCCAGGGAAATCTGACACCCCCTGTGGTAACTTCCACTTCGGGCGCCAATATTACCGTTTCTATGTTTGATGAAGCCGCCTCGGGCTTTACACTGAATACCATGTGGGCATTGGGACAAGGTTTCACTGTAAAATGGCATGTAGAAGATGATCAGGGCCATTCGTATACGTTCAATTATGTGATAGGCAACGTGGTAGACACAACCCCGCCGGTGTTTGATCTCACCAATATTGACAATACCCTGACTTTAGGTTCGATCGTGGAACTGCCTCCCCAGGCGCCGATACCCGCAACGGATAATTGTACACTACCTGCAAATCTCAACCAGATATTGTCTGAAACCACCCGGCCCGACACCTGCCTTGCCGGTATGATGACCCGAACCTGGGTAGTAACCGACCAATCGGGCAACAGCGCTGTTTTTACACAAACGATTACGATTGTGGAGGATAATCTGGCCCCGACGATTATGGCTCCCTTCCCCGCGAACGGATCGGCGCCCTGCGAAGCGTTGCCGGGCGCTTATCAGAGTTGGCTGGCTGCACAAACACTTGCCTTCCAGGCGATGGATGCCTCGGGTATCCGTTCCCTGACCAATAATGCACCTGCAAATTATCCGCCCGTTTGTCCCGTTCCGGTGACCGTTACTTTTACGGCAACGGATCATTGTTCGCTCGTCAATTTTCGCAGCGCCACATTTACTACTTCCGACACGGAAGACCCCGTCATAGTAGTAGCGCCACAAGATACCGTAGCCTACTGTGCTCCGGACAGCAGCCAACTGGACAAACTGAGCGAGTGGATCGAAACCTATGCTTATTCCCAGATAATTGATTCCTGTTCAGGCGTCAATTATCGTATTGAAATCAATAATACTGAGGTAGATTCGGCACAGGTCGTCGCGGCATTTTTGGCGTCCTATGCAAATGGATGCGGCACACAAGTCATTGGTGGACAATCGTATAACAAAGTTCGTGCTTCCGTTACCATCGACCTTTTTGTGGAAGATGCCTGTGGGAATGAAACCATTGCCGGCCAGGCAACTTTCGCTGCGATTGATACGCTACCGCCGGTTATTACCGGGGTAAATACCACAGAGGAATGCGGTTCTACGGCCAACGACAATGTGGCGCTGCAAACCTGGATCAACGCGCGCGGAAATACTACCATCACCGACGAATGTTCCGCCACGTCCTGGTTCAATTTTTCTTACCTGACTTCTACCGGACAATCCGGAAACGGTTTCTTCAACAACGGCCCTTACCCGCAGGTGCAAGCCTACAATTGCAACTGGTGGGTGGATGTCACCTTCCGCGCTTTCGACGGTTGTGGTAATCTGGGTGTAAAAACCTTGCGCTTTCAAATCCAGGACAATACGGATCCCGTCATCGTGGGTTATCCCGCTACGGTCATGCTGGCCTGTCCCAACCCCGTCCCAAGTCTTTCCACCCAGTTTGTATCGGATAACTGCGATACCAGCATGGTCATCAGTAATACCATTGTTCGGTCCGATTCGCTGTGCGATGGTTCCTACACCATGACCGTCACCTGGTCGGCCACCGATAATTGTGGCAATGTGGGAACAGCCGTTCAGACCGTGCTGGTGCGCGACACCATTGCGCCGGTCTTCAGTCTTATCCCGGTCGATAAAACCTTTCGCTGCGATACCTTTGTTTTGCCTGCCGTACCGGTGCAGGGCGTCAATATCAACGCGACGGACAATTGCAGCCCTGTAACGAGTATCACAACACAGACGAATTCCGGGCAAAATCCCGATCCGCAAACCTGCGGACATTATTCGTACCAGATCACTAGGATTTTTACAGCGATGGACGAATGTGGAAATACACGTACTGCCACACAAGTTCTCTCCATCATAGATAACCTGGGACCTGTTTTTGCGGGTTTTCTGGATACAACAGGTGTTTGTGATGTGGCGCCGGTTTTGCCCATCCCCGTAGCAACGGATGCATGTAGCGGCCTGACCGCAACGCCTGATACCCTGAATGTTGTCAATACGCCGGGCGCGTGTGCGGATGCTTATACGATTACCATTACCTGGGTTGCTGCCGATGTGTGCGGCAATACCAGCATTTTTGCCCAGGATATTGCCATTTTTGATACGGTTCGACCGGTGCTGACCAACATTCCAGCCAATGTTACCGTCTCCTGCGATGCCATTCCTGCGCCACCGAATCCGGCCACATTTAATGCAAGCGACAATTGCGACGACACCGTAGATGTGGCGCTTGTTGAATCCGAATTGCGAAACCCTGATATCAATAATTGCGACCATTGGACCAATTATGTCATTCGCCGGGAATGGACAGCCACCGACAATTGCGGGAATACCAGGAGATATACCCAAAATATTCTTATTCAAGACAATACAGGGCCTAACCTGATTCCGCCTGCTGCACTTACGTTAGCGAATGATCCGGGTGAATGCGGCGCGGATTTCATCATTCCGGCTCCGGTTTCGTTGTTTGATATATGCACATCCCTGCCGGTGGATATTACCTTGAGGGATACTTCCCTGTTGGTGAATACATCCGGCGGCCCGAACAATACCTCACCGGTGGATACCGTCGTATTTCAATGGATTGCCCCAAATGTTCCGCCTGTTGCCCCGGTAACCGGGAATGCCACTTTGCGGATTTTTTTAGATAATGCGGACTCTGAGCAAGCTTCTGAAAGTTTTACCATTCTGGGAGAAAACAATGTTGTGCTGGGCATCACCAACCCCGTTACTCCCGGCCAGTGCGGCTCCGGATTTACGGATGTAAATATTTCGGAAACATTGCTGAATAACTGGCTGGCTGACGGCATCCTGACGCTGCGGCTGGCGCCAAACGGTTCGGGCGCCAATGCGGCCAATGCCGTTTGTATGGCCGGCCGGTCAAGAGCGCAGCTCGATTACCAGTTTGCCGACCAACAGGTTCCGATCACCCTGACATTCACGCTGGATGGCAACCCTCCAATGCCATATCCGCCCGCCGGCCCTTTTTTCCTGCCGCCGGGTGTACATACCATTATTTATGCGGCAACGGATTGTGCAGGCAATGAATCGACCGCTTCCAGCACTGTTACGGTAAGCGATCAGGAGTTGCCTGTTATTACAACGCCCGCTACGCAGACGGCGTATGTGTTTCCAAATGAATGCGAAGCCCTGGTAAATTTGCCATTCCCGGACATTACGGACAACTGTGATGTTTCGGGCAGTCTCACACAGGCCTCGGCTATTCTGCCGCTGCAATTTGTAAATGATCCGAATGCAGGGTTGATTCCGGGAATGATTACCCTGAATATTTCCGGGTTGATTCCAAATGCCGTCAGCGGAGGGTTTCTTAAAATCCGCCACAAAGGTGATAACGACGAAACCGGTGAGTTTTTCAATATTTTCGATGAAAGCAACGCCAATTTGGGCATTACCACCAACGGAACAACACCTGGCAATTGTAACGAATTTCACGAGACGATCATTCCTGTTTCCTCAGCGCAGATCAATACCTGGGCAGCCAACGGAAGTACAACGTTCAAATTAGTGGCAAATAACGAGGCGGGCACCTTTTTCGAGTTTATCGAACCTTGCGGCCCTCTGCAAGCCGACCAGACAGATGGCATCAGCCGTGTGCAAGCCATTCTGGAATATAGTTTTGCCGTTGTAACCTATGAAATCAGGAACAGTGCCGATCAACTGATCCAGACTGGCGGCCTGAATGGCAATGAAACCACGCTGATCCTTTCACCGGATACTTATTCGGTGACCTACCTGACGGATGACATATACGGCCTGGAGGGAATGACTACATTCCAGATCAATGTGCTGGATACGATCAAGCCGGTAGCGATTTGTGAATCAACTACCATTTTTGTCAATCCATCCGGAGCGGTTGGTTCCGGTTATACCCTGATACCTTCCGAAATCGACAATGGCAGTACGGATAATTGTCTGGGTGCACTGAATTTCCAGCTGTCACAAAGTGTCTTTACTTGTGCTAATGCAGGAAACATCTTCAATGTGACACTCACGGTAACGGACAGTTCCGGCAATACTGCCGCCTGTACCACGATTGTCCGGGTGGAAACAGTTACCTTAAATCCGACCTATACCCCTGTTTGTGAAGGCGGCAATCTGCAATTATTTGCCAACCCCCCTACAGCGCCGCCCAATACTTTCACATATATGTGGACAGGGCCTAATTTTGCTTCAGCGGCTCAAAATCCTATCAGATCAAATGCACAATTGCCTTTTGAAGGGCCTTATACTGTAAAAATTACCGGTCTGACAGGTTGTACCGCAACAGGTGTAGTGACAGTCGATCTGGTCAACCTGCCCAACCAACCGGTACTCCAATTGGTGAATACCAACCTTTGCGGCGGTGATAATATACATCTGAATACGCCGACTTATGCCGGCAGCAATGTTACATACCAGTGGTTCCTGGGCATTCCGGGCAATGCTATTTTACTGGGTTCTACCGGGCAACCCAATTTTACATTATCAGAAGCAGATGCAGGTACCTACCAGTTTTATGTAAAAGTACTGGCAGACGGATGCACATCTTTGAACTCCGAGGTGCTAACCGTTAACGTGGCTATCCGACCGATAGCGCAATTGGATCAGGAGGTGATTAATGTCTGTGCTGGACAGCCGATTGTGCTGGGTACGCCTTCCCAGGGTACTGGTATGACCTATAACTGGATGGGGCCGGGATACCAGAGTACCTTGCAATACCCACCCCCTATTTTGAGCGCCGCTCCCTTTAACGCAGGCACTTATAAGCTGATTATTACCCAGAACGGGTGTGCTTCAAAACCAGCCAATGTACAGGTAATTGTACGGCCTAAACCTCCGAAACCGCAATTGAGCGGTTCCAATCAGGTCTGTGAAGGCGCCACGGTGATCCTGTTAGCTAATACCCCGACGGCAGCGCAGTATATCTGGGAAGGCCCCGGCTCAAATATCATCAATACAACGACGAATTCATTGACCCTGCCAAGCATCATGGTACCCGATTCGGGCGCCTGGAAAGTGCGGGTCGTGCAGCAGGGCTGTTTGTCCGACTGGTCTGATTCCATCGTCATTCGTATTCAGCAATATCCCGATGTAACAGCAGGCTCCAATAGTCCGCTTTGTGCAGGCTCCGGACTGAACCTGGCGGCAACAGCGAATATCAGCAACCTCAACTGGTTCTGGACAGGCCCCAATAATTTTATTAATTACCAGCAATTCGTCACCGTACAGCCGCCTGTGCCAGGAACGTACAAAGTAGTAGGCAAAACGAGTTTCGGGTGCTCTGATTCTGCTTTCGTCAACGTAAACGTGATTCAAGCTCCGGTGATCGATTCGATTTGGAATGTCGCGCCTATTTGTTCGGATGGATCGACGGATGCTGTATTATCGGCCAATGCATCGAGTCCGAACGGGCCGCTCATGTATCAGTGGACAGGGCCGGGCGGGCCTATTTCTGTCAATCCAACGCTGGTTATTCCCGATGTGTCCACAGTGAATAACGGCCCTTATACCTTGCTGGTCACGGATGCATTCGGTTGTCCGTCCATACCCAGAACTACTACCGTTAATGTCGGCCCGCCATTGGTAATCCCGATATTGAGCCAGCCTGCTGTCGTATGTGTCGGCACACCTGTCACTATTTCCGTTACCAATGCCGGGCAATACAATCCCAGCGCCAAATTCATCTGGATTCGTCCTTCCGGCGATACCATGACGATGCAGTCTTTCCTGAATTTTGCCAATTCGCAGGTAGTGCAATCGGGCATATATTCCGTTTTCGTCAATGATGGCATTTGTAAATCGGATACTTCTGCGCCCGTCAATATTTCGATTAATGCCATTCCCGCTGCGCCGGTCTTATCCGCCAATACGCCTGTTTGTGAAGGCGATGTGCTTGAACTCAACAGTAATCATATTCCCGGAGCATCTTATACATGGACGGGGCCTGCCGGTTTTAGCGCCGCCATACAAAACCCGACGCGCCAGCCTGTTACACTGAGTTTTGCAGGCAATTATTCTTCTATTATTAGCCTCAACGGCTGCGTTTCTCCTGCATCTGTTATAGCAGTTGAAGTGACGCCCAGGCCGAAAAAACCGGTGATCATCCCGCCATTCCCGTCTTCAATTTGTTTGGATCAGCCCGGAACGACCCTGACGCTGACCATCAGTGCAACCTCTGCCACACCCGGCGCTCAATATGTCTGGATCAACCAGACAAATGATACGATTGCAGGGCCTTTGAGCAGTCTGAATACCACATTAACCAATCTGAATACTTTATTTACTCCGGGCGTACACACTTTTCGCGCTATTGCGTGGAGAAATGGTTGCGATTCGGAAATATCAGGCCCGGTCACAGTGTCTTTTGATACCATCCCAAATAATACTGCCTTTGCCGGGGTGGACGGCCCCGTCTGTACTGCCCAACCGATTTTGCTGGGGGCATCCGTACCCAGTATTGGTTCTACCGGGGTATGGAATCAATTGGGCCCGCCACCAGTGACGATTGTTAGTCCGGGAAACCCCAATTCAACGATAACAGGAGCGACAGCGGGCAATACTTATCAGTTTATCTGGTCGCTTTCCAGCGGTGGCTGTATGAATTACAGCCGCGATACCGTGACACTTCAGGCCCAGGCTTTTGAGACGCCGAATGCCGGGCTGGATACCTTTGTCTGTACCATTAAGGATATCCGACTCAACGCTACGCAGGGACAAATGGTGAGTGGCGTATGGAACCAGTTGCCTTCGCAGGCCAACCTGGGAATCGTCATTTCAGAACCCTTGAATCCACAGACGCTCATCACAGGCAATGCTTTAACGCCCGGGAATATTTACTATTTCTACTGGACCTTTAGCAATCCCGGTTGCGGAACGGCAACTGATACGATGGCCGTGCATATTTTTAGCCAGAAACCAAATGCAGGCCCTGATCAGTTTATTTGCAACAACCAGGATTGTACGCTGCTAGATGCCTCCAATTTGCAGTCGTTCGAGTTTGGCTTCTGGAGCAGCCTGAATCCACAGATCACGTTTACCACGCCTAGCAGCGATCAGACGACCATTTGCGGCTTGCAACCCGGCCCGAATACGATGATTTGGGCTACGAATAATGGATTTTGCGGCGCTGATTCCCGCGATACCGTAGTTGTCAATTTTGAATTGTTTCCAACGGCGAATGCGGATGCCGTCGAAGTGCTGTTTGGCGCATCGGCTACCGTGAATGTGTTGGGCAATGACATGGTACCCAACCAGTTTAGCGTGGAAATTACGGTTCCGCCCGTTCACGGTCGCATCGTGGATACGACTGGTGTCGGTACCTATGTTTATCAGCCGAACTCCAATTTTACCGGTTCGGATCAGATGGAATATGAAGTGTGCAACCTGCGCTGCCCGGATGCCTGCAGTTACACCACTGTGGTGTTTAATGTTACCGGACCGGGCGAGTGTTTCCTGCCAAACATCATCACACCAAACGGCGACGACCTGAACGATGCCTTTATTGTTCCCGAAACCTGTTTGGTTGGAGAGGGTGGCGTGATAGTCGAACTGACTGTTTTTAATCAGTGGGGCGACCAGGTATTCCATGCCGTGCCTTACCAGAACGATTGGGAAGGTACTTACAATGGCAATCCATTGCCGCCCGGTACTTATTTCTACGTAGTGGAGCTTAGTACGAATGACGAACCGAAAAAGGGCTTTATGATTATTCAGCAATGAGCAGACTCGCCAGTTTGTCTTTTGCAATTTTGCTTTTTTCTCATAGCGGCTCCCCGCTTTACCGCTGATAATATGAAAAAAATATACGCTATTGTTCTTTTGTGTATGTGTTCTACGGGCCTGTGGGCGCAGCAGGATATTTTGTACACGCAGTTCATGTTCAATAAACTGGCGTACAATCCTGGTTATGCGGGCAGTTTTGAGTCGCCGACCTTAGTAGCCGTCTACCGCAACCAGTGGATGGGACTGGAAGGCGCGCCCAATGCCCAGATATTGTCGTACAACCAGCGCATCCTCAATAACCGCGTCGGACTGGGCGGCAACCTGAGCCGCAGCAGCATCGGCATTACCAGCAGCCTGACCCTGGATGTGACCTACGCCTACCGCATTCCATTTAAAAGGGGTACGCTGAGCATTGGATTGCAACCTAGCGTGCGCTATTTCAGGCAAAACTGGGCAGATTCGCGCCTGCGCGCCATCGATCAAAACGACTTATCTATCCCGATTGAACCGAGCAACAAATACCTGCCCAATGTAGGCTTCGGCGCTTTTTATACCGGGCACAAATGGTATGCAGGTCTTGCCATTCCGCGTCTGGTGGCCAATAATATCGACTTTTCCGAGTTCGGATCGGAAATATCGCGGGAAGTACAGCACATCAATGCGATGGGCGGCATTACTTTTCATTTGACCGAAGATGTTGATCTGACGCCGCAAGCGCTTTTGCGCTATGTTTTCAACGCCCCGTTTGACGCAGACATCAATGTAAGTTTGATGTTAAAAAGAAAATTTTATGTCGGCGCCACTTACCGGGTCGGCGGCGATACCAACGGGGCGGGAGAAAGCGTTGATGCTTTACTGGGTCTTCAAGCTACTGAAAACCTGTTTATGTGCCTGTCTTATGATATTGGTCTTACCCGCCTGCGCAAATTCAACAACGGCTCGG
>JAYSZC010000534.1:0-3889 GCA_043738235.1 Lewinellaceae bacterium
CAGCGATTGCAGCACATAATCCTTGTCGACAATCAGGTTGTCAAAGCGGACTTTATAATTGCCTTTTTTAACGAGCGGGATGTCTTTGGTTACCGGAAATCCCGCTTTTTTCCAGGCTTCCAGTCCGCCATTCAGAAATGAAACCTGGCCGCGCAGACCGAGTTGTTCGAGGGTCAGGAATATCCTGGCCGTTACCGTCACTTCATTGCGCACATGGCACACGACTATTTTGGAGTTTTTGTTGATACCTAAGCGCTGCAGCACGGCAGTGGCCGTTTTTTTATCGGGAATATTATAATTGCCCGTTTCCGGGGAATTGGGCAGCAACCATTCGGGCCATACAAAACGCGCGCCGTCAATATGTTCTTTTTCGTAATCCCATTTTAAAAAATTGATCTGAAGTACGACCAATGCCGGATCCTGCTGCTGCTCCCGTACCCATTGCGGCGTGACAAGTATGGGTTGTTGAAATGCGTAAACAGACAGGCTCCATTGAAAAAAGAGCGCTGTCAGAAGGAGGAATTGTTTCATAGTGGTTAACTTAATTTCTTCAAAGTTACCCGGATAACGCAGGCAATAAAGCGGATGTCCTGCATTGACGCAATTTTGTCCTGATCTGTCGTGTTGGTGTATGGTGTTTAATCTTCCTTTCCCATGTAGTGCATAAAATGGTAACCTTTTTTGACAAAGCCTTCGCGTTCATAAAACGCGTGGGCTTTGTCATTTTGAAGATACGCATCCAGCATCAGCGCTTCACAGCCTTCCTGAACGGCTATTTCGTAGAGAAAATCATAGAGTATTTTACCGATACCGCGGGAACGATGGGTCTCATTGATCACAACATTATCCAATTCCATGTACCGGCCGCTGTATATTTTGGTACTGACCCAAAAACCGGAAAGTCCTATACATTCCCCTGCTTCAAAAACGGCAGCCATGCGATAACCATGCGCCAGCATATCGTCGAGCAGATGGGCGTAGCGCTCCGCCGTAACGCCGGGACTGAGTTGCCGGATAAGCGGATACAAGGGAAGCATTTTCGTTTTTTGGGTCAATATCTGGATATCTAACATGGTGGAATAATGGTTTATTGACCACAAAAGTAAAAAATCCTCCTGCTAAAAATCTCACTCTTTCACCACTTTTTCCGCCCACACAGCCCGGCCGCCGCGCATTGCGCGCACCATATAAATCCCTGCCGGACAATGGTCGAGTGAAAGGTTCCGGCTTGTTTGTCCCTGCGCTGCGATGCTTTGCTGCACCGTTCTGCCTGTCAAATCCAGCACCGAGATCAATGTTTCAGCGTTGAGCGCTTCCTTAAATTGAATGGTCACATCGCCGTTGGTCGGGTTGGGAAACAAGGTGGCATCTTCTGCACCGATGGCCTCATGTGTGGCCGAAGTGCCAATGCGCCGGATACATACATCGTCAATTCTGCCCCAGGAAACAAAAGCGCCGTCATTGATGGCGAAATTATTCCAAATGCTGATTGTCAGGGTGTTATAATTCTGCGTAGCCGTCCAGGGCGCCGAAGTATAGGTCACCCAACTGGTAGTCTGCACAGGCGACAGGTACATCTCATCGCAGGCGCCTGTGCAATTCAGGTAAGTTGCCGGCAGGCCCGTAGAGGCCCTGAAACGGAAGCGCACGCTGTCTTGCACGGTGTTGAGCCATTTTCCGCAAAAAGAGATTTCGTAGATGCCGCCCATAACAAATGTGACGGGTTGTTGCACACTTTCCCCCACCACCTGGTTGCCCCACATTTGAACGGCGCCCGCGTCCTGGCAGGTATCGCCCACGATGACCTGCGGCGAATTGGTCCAGGTTGCCCAGTTGCTGATTGTGCCGCCGGAACCAAGATTACCAGGCGCCAGGCCGGCGCTGAAATTGCCGTTTAGCACAATATTGTCTTCGCACAATTCGGGATTTTCAATAAAAATATCCTTACAAATGGTATCCCTGCAAAATACGCCGTTCGCGCCGCCCGATATGATGAGGCAAACGATATAAACGCCGGGGCCGGCGTAGGTATGCACCGGATTTTGGGTGCTGCTCGTGTTGCTGTCGCCAAAGTCCCAGTTCCAGGAAAAAATGCTGCCGCTGCCGACGGTACTCAAGTCCGTAAACGTGACAGTGTTGCCGCTGGCGGTAAAGCTGAAATTGGCGTTCAGGGTAAGGGTATCACAAGGTTCGATCTGCTGTGGCGGGCAAAAAGTTTGTTTTTCATCGTACAAAACGGTCAGCAGGCTGCTGCTGAAAAAGTCCTGCGGGATGGTTGGCGTGGGCTGCACATTGGTCGTCACGGGCTGGCGCGGAACAATGACTGTTTCCGGGCTGTGGAAGCAAGGCGCCGTGGTCTGACCCAGGGTGTCAGTTTTGATGGCCAATATGTTGTAGTCAAACTGATGAAATGCAATGATTTCATAGGTGTGCCCGGTGATGAAATACGCATCTGTCGCGGTAGGTTCCACGCGGTTGCCCTGCGAGGCAAAGCCCATGGTGTACACCCGTGTCCAGTCAACCGAACTGCCGTTGTTATCCATGCGCATCAGCAGGCACTGTCCGTTTTCCGGCGGGTCACTCACGCCAGGGTCTTCGGCCTTGCCGGTGAGCACCAGTTTACCATTGGCGGCAAATTGGAAATGGGTGGCCAGTTCCAGCGTGCTGTTTTGCACATCGTAGTTGTTGGCCCAAAGCAGGTTGCCGCTGAGGTCGGTTTGCAGCATCATCACTTTTTTGGGATCCGTTCCGCTTGTTTCGAGGGAATAACCGGATACCCACAGGTTTCCGACAACAGGCGCCGTTCCCGAACAACCGCCCTGAATACAGGTAGCGATGTCGGCGGCTCCGGGTGCAATGTCGTAGGTTTTCATCCAGCCGACCGCGCCGTTGGCGGCATTCACGCTGAGTATCAGCACTTCTTCATTGCCAATCGCGCCGGCGGCTGTTTTACCGGTAATAAAATAGGCGTTGGGAAGATTCGGGCATACGTTCGGGAAAGTCGCAAATGCCGTCACGGAAGCCGCTGTGACGGACACATTCAGGCTGTAAACGCGCTCCCACAGCAGGTTGCCCATGCAGTCCGTTTTCACGGCGTGGATGGACGAAAGTCCCGTGTTGGCGTCTGTTTTGGTACCGACAAGAATAAAATTCCGGGCGCCGTCCTGTTTCACGCAGACACTTTGTTCATCGTCATTGAGCGTACCGATGCGCTTTACCCAAACGGGTGTGCCTGCCGCGTTTGTCAGGGTGAGCAGCATATTGTGCCCCGGGCCGTTGAACTCGTTTCCGGCAATAATATAACCGGCGTTGTTGGCGCAGTCTGTTGCTTTTTCAAACCAGGCGGCCGTTTCGCCTACGTCCTGTCCGATGATTTTGCAAGGCTGAATGATGTTGCCGAGGTTGTCCAACCGCACGAGCTGCATATCGCCTGCGGGGTTGAAAAAGCCGCTGGGATGGCTGAAATTACTGCCGAGCATCAGGTAGTCGCCATTGTTTGTAATGACACCGCTGACGCCGCGCTCGTTGGTGGGCAGCGGATAGCCGATGGCGGTTTGGAAGGTTTGACCGAAGAGCGGGAAAGAAAGGATGATCAGAATAGCAGTAAACAGGCTTTTAGGGAACTTCGGACACAGAGCAAAAAGGTTCATAGGAAAAGCTTTAAAGTTTGAAAAGATGGGTCTCCCTTTGGGGCTGACTTTATCTTTATCGGGACTTTTAAAAAACCTTACTCTTGCTCGACAAAAATACCATTAAAATGGTAGATTTGGCATCTTTTTACCATATAGTTCACAATAGAATTTTCACATAGAACACATAGTATTAAACGGTTGCACAGCCTTGCATACTTCCTTGGTTTAAAAGCCGCAGCGCGGCGGTAATATTTGTA
>JAYSZC010000535.1:0-1601 GCA_043738235.1 Lewinellaceae bacterium
CGGCATAAAAGGAGGCATGCCCCCTTGTGCCATCAATTCCAGCGGCTGCTCCGGGTTGTACCACAGGCGGATGCGGCTGCCGATGGCGGGGCGTAGCAAATGAACATTCCCGGGCATGGCGTATATTTCCGCTCCGGTTGCTGTCGGGTAGGTGACCAGCATTTCCATCGAACCGAAGTAGTTGCTAACTACACCAATGGCCTCCGGACTCCGGCGCTTGAATTCGGATTGCCGGTACAGTTCGCGCAAGCCGATGATAAAGAACAGAAGACCTCCACAAAAAAATATGCTGAAGAAGAACAGGAGAAAAAAGTCGGCGGTTTGGCCCGGGGCTGAGGTAGTAGATCGCTCTGTTTTTTCCATTTGGTCATTCTTTAAAAAATTTACCTAAAAATGTACCGTGTAGATTTACAATTTTAACAAAATAAAGCCCGGAAGGTAAAAATTGCACATTGATTTCATTTTCAGCAACATGACGCGCGAGCACAATTTGCCCGGCGGCGTTCGAGATTTGGACAGCCATTTGGGGATTTGAAACAATAGCGTTGTCGAATTTCAATACATCGCGCACTGGGTTTCCGAGAAAATGAAGGGGCGCGAACTGTGATGGTTGAAGATCGAAAAGACTGGTGGTCGGCTGGCAAGTAAAAATATCCACGTTCGAAATAAGCTCATTCAGATTGGTGCCACCTGCGGAGAATAATTGATTGCCGCTGGTCGTCACTGCGTGATTGACCACGGCGTTGGAAAGTTCATCGGTTGACCAAATTCCGTTGGTTGGATCGTAAATATCAATCCTGGAACTTGCTGCCGTCCACTGGCCAATAGAAAAATTGAATGTACCACCACCAACAAAAAAGGCTTTCCCACAAACCGAAGAAAACGAGTTCAAAAAAGAGCGCGGTTCGGAAAGGCTTGCGATCGACCATTGACCGGTTGACAAGTTGTATATATCCACCCGATCAGAGGTGACATTGTTTATATTTTCCCCACCTGCGATGATGATTTCATTGCCAACCGCGACCGCAGCGGTGAACGAACGATCCTCGGGAAGCAAAAGGCTCGTTCGGGTGTTGTTATTTGTATGAAAAATATCCATCCAATAATTGCCCACAAAAACCACATCGTCGCCCGCAACTACTGCGCGCACTCCGCCCGCGTGCGTCAACGTATCCACCGACCAAGTATTTGTAATTAAATCCAATATGTCAATATGTGCATCGTCTATGCCGAATTCTATGTTGACACCGCCTGCGAAATACACCTTATTGTTATGACTGATAGCAGCGACGCCAAACTTTTCGGCCGATAATTCGTGTGTACTGCTTGTGAGCGTAACGGTGTCTATGATATCCACGCGGGAATAGTGTTCGAAGGGGCCGAAATTGATACCACCGGCGAAGAATACTTTCCCGCCACCGGCTGTTGCGCCTGCGAAGACGCGCGCAATGGATAGGTTTTTTTGTGTCCATGCGCCTGTGCTTCGGTTGTAGATTTCTATTTTGTTAGAAGCGGTGTTGGTGGCGCCACCACCGAACCAAACTCTATTACCATAGCCAATTGCAGCCAATTGGACTTTTCCAACGGGCATTTCGGCGCTT
>JAYSZC010000536.1:0-3878 GCA_043738235.1 Lewinellaceae bacterium
CGCTAAGAAGAAAGAATTCATTGTACATCTAAGCGGATGTCACTCACGACTCACGATTCACCACTCACGCCTACATTTTAACGATTTTCAGCGGTGTAATTTTTTCATCAGCGGAGCATTGGCACTGCAAAATATATACGCCTGGAGCGAGTGTCGACATATCCAATCGAGCGGTTTTATTCACAAAAGTCAAAGACTGACTGATCCATGTTTTGCCATCCATACTTACGATGTCGAATGTTTTAACACCTTGAAAATCAAGCACCAAGGTAAGAAAATCATACGTTGGGTTCGGATATCCGGTCAGGCGCAGCCCCACCCCGCCGGGCGAAACAGTTTTGACCACGTCATCAATCAAACCATTGCAGTCATTGTCGATACCGTCGAAAACTTCGGAAGCCTCCGGGTTAGCCGAAGCCTCGCTGTCATTACAATCCGTATTATTCACTACAAATCCGTCCGGCGCAGTATTCAGACAAGTGTCTAAAAGAGCAGCCATAGGATCGCCAAAACCGTCGCCGTCTGCGTCGCGGAAATAAGTAAGCAGGTCAAGGCCATCGTCTGCCAGACCGTTGCAGTTGTTGTCAATGCCGTCGCAGGATTCCATCGCTTCCGGGTTGGAGGCAGCATTGCCATCGTCGCAATCCATATTATTGATGACATATCCGGCAGGCACAGCAACCAGACAAGTGTCTAAAGGAGCAGCCATCGGATCGCCAAAACCGTCGCCGTCCGCATCGAGGAAATAGGTAAACTGGTCGATACCGTCGTCTGTCAGACCATTGCAGTTGTTATCGATGCCATCGCAGGATTCCACCGCTTCCGGGTTGGAGGCAGCATTGCCATCATCGCAATCCATATTATTGATGACATATCCGGTAGGTGCTGTATTCAGACAGGTATCCAATGGCGTTGAAAAGAAATCGCCGAAATAGTCGCCGTCCGCATCGGGATAATAGGTGTACAGTGGAATGGCGTCGTCTATCAGGCTGTTGCAGTCATTGTCGATACCGTCGCATTGTTCTTCAGCACCCGGATACATCCCCACATGGGTATCGTTGCAATCCGTACCGTTCATTACATAACCGAAGGGCACTTCAGCCAGGCAGGTATCCAATTGGCCCGCCAGATCGCCAAATCCGTCGCCATCCGTATCAGGGAAATAAGAGTAAATGGTAATATTATCGTCCGTCAGGCCATTACAATTATTGTCGATGCCGTCACAAAGTTCTGCGGCTTCCGGGTGAATGTCTGCGTTGTTATCGTCACAATCTTCATACGAGAAAAAACCGTCCTGATCCTGATCCTGGTAAAAATACGTTCGCGCTTTATGGAAGGCGTCGATACCTACCTGTGCACCGATCAGTCGACCCGGAATATCATCGAAGGGGGGGTGAATACCGCCCCAGATACGGGACAAACTGGTTTGATCCGAGGCATCGCGGTAGGTGGCCCATTGCAATTTCATATTAACCGTAGGGCCTTGTTCAAAAGCCAGGAATTCATTGGCTGTAATATCAAATTCACCCAGGCCGCCCGGAAAATATTCATCACCCGTCAGCAAAATAAGGGTTTCTGCAGCTGCCCTGGAGTACGTCGAGTGTCCGGAAATATAACCTGCAAAAGGTGGAGTAACGAAAGTCGGGCGCTGATAAGGCCACCACCTTTCCGCCAATATCCAGCCCACGCCTGCAATATCCGTATTCGGGTTGCTGATATAGGCAGGGCCACGCCAGGTGTACAATTTAATTTTGCCTACGTTGATGCCATCCGTTCCGGCAAGCGTATCGCCTTCTTCCACCAGTTCGATAAAACCCGGTATCAGTTTGAGTCCGGCCGGGTGGTAATGGGGCAGGTCTGGATCGGAACTTTGCCCTTTCCCCGCCATGTAGCGCAGGGCGGTAATCGGGCGCCCGCCATCGTACCAGCCTTTGATGCCCCAGGCGGTGACGGCTGCATCGTGCAACGCGCCGCCTAAGGTGAAATAGGCTTTTACATCCCATTCGAGCGTGTCCAGCAAAGGTCCCTGTCCATTGTAACGCCGCTGAAAAGCAGGATGATCCATCGTATGGTTAAAAATGGAAAACCAGTGCCCGGGCGGCGTTTCAGAGGTAGGCCCATCCGCCCAGAATTCGGCTAAAGCCCTGGTGTAATCGGCTCTTGGGACGATCTGCGGCACATAAGGCTCTCCTGTTCTCGGATTGATTTCCCGGCCGATTCCGGCATCGCCGCCTTCTTCCAGTTTATAGAAATCCCTCAATTCCGATACGGTTTGTGGATAGTACTGCACATTTCCAATGGATCGGGGTGATATATCCCACATCACACTATCCGTAGGATCGAGGTGCGACTGCCAGATACTGACCAAGGAATAACTCCACTTGAATTCTTCAGACTCATCATTGATAGCGCTTGTATCCAATGCCGGTGGCGGCCCCGGATCATGGTACACCCAGTACGGTGCGCCGTTTCGCGCATAAATCGTCAGATCATCCTGGGTTAAAGCAAAAGGTTGCACTTTTCCCCATTCCGGACTTTGAAACAACTGAGTGGATGGGATCGGGTTGCCGTTTTGGTCAATCGCCACACTCAGCGAAAGCGGCTGCCAGCGATTGGGATCGAGGATATTCGGATTACCCGGATTAACGGGCTGCAAAATCGGGTTGACAGGTGCATAGTTGAAGGAAGCGTAATTGTATTGCTCATTGCAACCATCCTGTAGGCCCATAAAAACAATGGAGTAACCGATATAATTGCCCAGTGCCGCCGGAAGATTGGAGTTGGCATAATCTACAGAGGTAAAATTGGGGTCATAACCCAATTCAATCATCAGGTTTTTTAACCTGTTGAGTGTGGTCGTCGCATTCGGAGAAAACTGAAAGCGCTGTACCAGCACCCTGTAAACGGCATAACTCAACGCTTCTTCTTGCGCTGCCTTCACATCTGCCGGCGCGGCAATGCCTTCAAAAGTACAGGTATAGTTACCAACTGTTTTTCCCAGAAAGTAGGTTTCGGCAGTGGAATCATAGGCCGCCCAGGCATCATACATGGCCAATGAGGTATGAAATAAATTGCGCGCATGAACCGGTGGCCGTGCAAAGTCTTCGCGCACAGATTGTAATAATGCCTCATTCCAGAGTCGCGCGACGGAATGTTGCGCAGACAATGCTTGAAGCAGGAAAAAAATGACTGATGCAGAGAGTAGTTTTTTTAGCATAAAAATTTTCTAAGAAGGCGAAAAATACAGCGACAGTGGTGGACTTTTGCACATTGATAAATAATTTGGAAACATTCAGTTTGCACAAACCCTGCTCCAAGGATACTGCAACAATGGCAAATGTAATACGAAGCAACTACCCAGGCTTATGCAAATACTTGAAGATCAAAAGATAAGGCAAAAAATAAAACGCATTGCCATTGAAATCCTAGAACATAATTTCGAGGAACCGGAAGTGATTCTTGCCGGCTTGAACAACAACGGATTGGGTTTTGCACAGCTGTTGCTGGCGGAGTTGCTGCCGCTGGCGCCGGAAGGTATGGAGTTGACCCTTACCCGTATCCGACTGAATCCTGCCAATCCGGTCGACTATGACCCTTATATCGAGATGCCTGCCGAATCGCTTCGCGGAAAAGCCATCATTATTGTGGACGATGTAGCAAATACCGGCCGCACCATTTTTTATGCCGTGCAACCACTGTTAAAAGTATTGCCCAAAAAAGTGGAAGTGGCGGTTTTTATTGACCGCAAGCATAAGTCGTTCCCTGTAAAAGCCGATTACGTGGGCCTTTCGCTGGCCACCACCCTGCTGGAAGATATTGAGGTTAAAATCAGGGACGTGGAGGAAATGGCGGTGCATTTGCATTAGAAGTGAGAGGAG
>JAYSZC010000537.1:0-3877 GCA_043738235.1 Lewinellaceae bacterium
TAGTAAACGTCGCCAAATCGAATGCACAAAACCTAGCGGCGTGAAGTATAACTAGTTTTGATTAAATTCTTTGTAAATGCTTGATTATGAACACTGATAACCAATAACTAATAACAGATAACTACTTAAGTATAACCGATTTTGACCGCTTTTTTATTGCTACTCTTCGCTGTTTTACCCGGCCTGCTGCTCAGCTATGTTGTGTTCAGGGCCGATAAGCATGAACACGAAAGCGCTGCGGCGCTGTTGCTGTGCTTTGGGCTGGGCGCCGCAGCCACCTTGCCGGCAATCGCCGTCGAAAAGTGGGTGTATCCCGACACGGGGCTGGAAAACCTGAGCGCCTGGAAAATGGCGCTGGTCGCTTTCGGCGCCGTTGCATTCAATGAAGAGTTGTTCAAACTGCTGGCCCTGCTGGTCGGCGCTTTCCCCTGGCGCTACTTCAACGAACCGATGGATGGCATCGTATATGCCGTACTGGTGGGCATGGGTTTTGCGACCACCGAAAACATCCTGTACATCAACCGTTTCGGCGCCGAACCTTTGTTGCTGCGCGCTTTTACGGCTGTCCCGGCACACCTGGTTTTTGGGATTGTGATGGGTTACTACGCCGGATTAGCCAAATTTAATCCTGACAAAAAAACCGGTTTATTGTTGCTCGGCTTCGGGTTGGCAGTACTCATTCATGGTATGTATGACCTGTTGATCCTGCAAAAATCATCCGACTGGCTCACCGTGCTGGCTTCCGTTGCGTTGTACCTTTGTCTTTTTTACTGCGGTGAATTAGTGCGGATGCATCAGGATAGTTCGCCCTTTAAAAAGAGGGATGAGGAATGAGGGATGGAGGATGGGGGATGAGGTGAAAAATCCGTGTCTAATCCTTTCAATCCGTGTTCCATCACTCTACAAGGGAAAAACCCATCCAATCCATGTTCCATTTTTCAAAACACTCCAGATATCTCCATGCAAATCGAAATATTCGGCATTCGCCACCACGGTCCCGGTTCTGCGCGCAGCCTGTTGCAGGCGCTGCATCATTTTGCGCCGGATGCGGTGTTGATTGAAGGCCCGCCGGATGCCGAATCGCTGATACCCGGAGTGGCCCATGCGGGAATTCAAACGCCGGTAGCCATGTTGGTATATAATCCGAAAAACCTGTCTCAGGCCTCCTTTCTCCCTTTTGCCGAATTTTCCCCGGAATGGCAGGCCATGCGATACGGCCTGGAGCGCCGGATTCCGCTGCGGTTCATGGATTTGCCCATGGGCATTTCCTTTGTATTAAAAGAAGAAACGGTCGTTGAGCTGTTTGCCGATGAAACCCGGCGTTTGCAGCAAATACAGGATGATCCGTTCCGGCGTATGGCAGCGCTGGCAGGTTATTCCGATCCCGAGCGCTGGTGGGATGCGCTGGTAGAACGCCAGGCGCCTGCGGATCATTCAGATACTGATTTTTCGGTTTTCCCCTTGATACTCGACCTGATGCGCGCACTCCGGGAGGACAAAACCCAGGCTGAAAGCCAGGAAACCCTGCTCCGGGAGGCCCACATGCGGCAGACGATCCGGCAAGCACAAAAAGATGGTTTTCAACGCATTGCAATTGTGTGCGGCGCCTGGCACGGGCCTGCGCTGGCCGATGTACGGCATATCAAAGCCGCTGCGGACGCCGCGCTGTTGAAAGGACTCAAAAAAGTAAAAACCGAAAGTACATGGATTCCCTGGTCTTACGACCGGCTGGCTACCCAAAGCGGTTACAGCGCAGGCATCGTAGCGCCCGGCTGGTACGATATCCTGTGGGAAAACAGCCTGGCGAACCGCCCGGCGCCCGCAGCCGTATGGCTCACAAAAGCCGCTCAATTGCTGCGCACCCGGGACTTACCGGTGTCATCGGCCCACGTGATGGAAGCCGCCCGGCTGGCCAATACGTTAGCTACCTTGCGCCAAACCGAGGTGCCCGGCCTCGAAGAATTGCGCGAAGCGGCGGTCACCATCCTGTGTGACGGCAGTGAAAAAATGCTGGAACTCATCGACCGGGAATTGGTTGTCGGCGACCGGCTCGGCTCGATTCCCGACGCGATGATCGCCACCCCGCTCAAAGCCGATTTTGAACAACAATTGCGCAGTTGCCGGCTCGAAAAAAGTACCCAGGAGAAAACGTTGGAACTCGATCTCCGCGAAGCCGCACACTTGCGGAAAAGCCGGCTCCTGCACTGCCTGACCTTGCTCGAACTGCCTTGGGGAAAAACTGCGCCCCCCGGATCAGGTAAACAAGGCAGTTTCCATGAAAACTGGCAACTGAAATGGTTGCCCGATTATGAAATTCGCCTCATTGAAGCCGGCGTATGGGGCAGCACCGTGGCGGAGGCCGCCAACAACCGCGCCCGACGGCAGGTGCGCGATTCGGAACAACTGGCAGAACTGGTGCGGCTGCTGGATACGGTACTCAAGGCGGATCTTCCTGCCATTGTCCCCGATGTACTGCTTAAACTGCGCAACCTCAGCGCGCTCGCTCAGGATGTGTTGCTCCTGGCCGACGCCATCCTGCCCTTAGCCGAGGTGCTGCGCTACGGCAATGCCCGCCAGACCAATCCCGGCGCCATCGAGCAATTGCTGGATCAGATGGTTCCACGGGTGTGTCTCCAATTGCCGGCAGCCTGTACCGGGATCAATGAGGATGTTGCGATGGATATTTTGAAAAAAATAATGTCTGTCAACCGGGCGTTTGGCATCTTACAAGTGCCTGATTATGAAACACTTTGGGCCGAAACGCTGCTGGAAATATACGCCTCCGAACAATCCGCTGCGCTGCTTTCCGGACTTTGCTGCCGGCTGTCGTTCGACAAAAAACTAATGCCCGTTGCAGCGTCGGGCAATGCCATGTATTACCAGCTCTCTAAAGCCCAGGCGCCGGCTGTTGCAGCGCAATGGCTCGACGGATTTCTATATGGCAGCGGGCTGCTGCTGTTGCATTATCCCGATCTATGGCAAATTCTGAACAATTGGGTGCGCCAACTGCCCGATGACTTTTTTCGGGAAATATTACCCGTTTTGCGCCGGACTTTCAGCCGCTTCACACCACCCGAACGCAGTAAAATGCTGGATTTATCGAAAAATGAATCCGGTGCAACGGGCAAGGTTACTACAACGGATCAAGTATGGAACGCAGAAAGAACTGCCGGTGTGCGAGCCATTTTAAATGTAATTTTGCAGTAGGCCAAAGCGACGAGGTGTCATCTGCGAGGTACGAGCAGGTGACATCTCATCACTCGGTTACTTTTTGCCCTTTGCAATTTTGCCCTTTTACTTAACCAACATACATGCTACTCAAAACCCGCGGCATTGTTTTCAGAACGGTGAAATTCGGCGAAACCAGTGTGATTGCCGATATTTTTACCGAAGAAAAAGGCCTCCACAGCTTTATCGCAGGGAGCGTACGAACGGCGAAAGCTCGTATGCCCTACAACCTGTTTCAGCCCATGATGGTGGTGGAATTGGTCGCTTATTTCCGCGACGAACCCAATGCCCTGAACCGGCTGAAAGAAGTGCGGGCGTCGGAAGTGTGGAGCCGGATTCCATTTGAAATCCGGCGCGGCGCAGTCGCCCTTTTTATGGCTGAAATTTGTAGAAAATGTATCCAGGAAACCGAAGAAAACCGGGAATTACTGGAATTCTTACTGGACAACCTGCGCTGGCTCGACAGCACGAACCATCCCATTGCCAACCTGCACCTGCATTTTTTACTGCAATTATCCGGTTTCCTCGGGTTCCAGCCGCAAGGTGACCCTGGCCCCGGTGCGATTCTTTTTTTTGATGTCAAAGAAGGTGTTTTTTATACGGAAGAACCCCTGCACGCCGATTATTTGCGTCCGGATCAGTCGGCCCG
>JAYSZC010000538.1:0-1596 GCA_043738235.1 Lewinellaceae bacterium
CTGGTTGCCGCTGCCGGAGAACTCCACCTGTTTCAACAGTAAATTCTGAATCAGAAAAAGGGTGGAGAGCAGCATGGTACCCAAGCCGATAGTGACCACCAGCAATACCGTCTGGTTTTCCGGTCTGAATAAATTGGCAATGCCCTGCCGGGCGATATAGCTCCATTTTTTTGGGAAAAAGCGGCGCAGGATAACCGTAAGGAGTTTGGAAATGCCCCATAAAATCAAAAAAGCGGCGGCAATGCCTCCCATAAAAAAGAAGGTCTCCTTCCAGTCGCGCACCAGCCACCAGGTAAAACCCAGGATGGACAACAGAATCAAAGTATATACGCCCCAGCGCAGCCAATCGGGCCGACCGGAGGTTTCGGTGTTTTCCTCAAAAGAAGCGCGGAGGGTGCGGAGCGGCGATGTTTTCAGGATGCCGGACAAGGGCAGCAGGGCAAATAAAATGGCTACGGAAAGGCCCAAAACGATGCCTTGCAGGATGGCTCCGGCTGAAAAGTTGGTGCTCACCGATTCAATCGGCAGTAAATCGCTGAGTAGCCAAGGCAACATTTTTTGAATCAACGAACCGGCCAATGCTCCTGCAATGGCGCCCAGCAGACCGATTCCGGCCACTTGTACCAGGTAAACATAAAAGGCTTTGCGGCCACTGGCGCCGAGGCATCGCAGGATGGCGACCGTAGGCAGTTTGTCTTTGATGTAAATATGTACCGCACCGGCCACGCCGATGCAGCCCAGCAGCAATGCGATGAATCCGACGAGATTGAGGAATGTGCCGAAGTTGCCGAAAGCCGATCCGATGCTTCGTTTGCGGCTTTCCACGGTATCTGAGTCTAAATTGGCTTTTTCCAGTTCTTTGTCCATCCCTTTCACCAGCGCATCGGGGTCGCTACCGGCGGGCATTTTGTAAAAATACTGGTAGTCTACCCGGCTGCCACGTTGTACGAGGCCGGTGCTGTCGAGCCATTCGGAGGTAATAAACACCACCGGGGCAATACTCGAAGCAATTCCTGCGCGGCCGGGCGAGGACAACAGGTCGCCTTCTACGAGGAACATCACATCGCCAATCTGGATGCTGTCGCCCGGTTGTATGCCGTATTGCAGCATCAGGGCGTGGTCGACCAGCGCTTTTTTGCCTGTGCGGAAGCTGCGCCAGGAATCCTCAGGCAGGCTTTTCCATTTCCCGTAAAAAGGGTAATCGCCATCCAGCGAGCGAATGAGCGAGAGCCGGGTACCGCCATTTTTGGGGAAACGGATCATGCTCAGAAAATTCAGCACTTTGGCTTTTTCGACGCCTGGCGTCTCGAATTTGGCCAAAATAGAATCAGGCGCAGGCTGGTTGGCATCTATCAGCAGATCGGCGCCCAGCAAGGTTTTGGCCTCGCGGTCGATATCGCCCATCAGATTGACGGAAAAAGAACGGACAGCCGTCAATGCAGCAATGCCGACCGTGATAGCCGAAATGAACAACAGCAGGCGGCTCCGGTTGCGGCGACTATCGCGCCAGGCCATTTTCAGGATAAAATTCATATTTTAAGTTATCGGTTATCAGTTATCCGTTATCAGGCTTTCAGGCAGAAATGGTGAAAGGAT
>JAYSZC010000539.1:0-3867 GCA_043738235.1 Lewinellaceae bacterium
GGCCAACCGATTCCAGCCGTTTGGCGGCTTCTGCGGGCGACAGCCCTCGCTTGGTATCGACGCCTAAACGCGCAAACAATTCGTCTTCCCGCGAAGCCCAGATGGGTTCGCGGGATTTGGTGGTTACCTCTTTTTGAGTTGCAGTTGCCATATTGTTCGATTTTTTTAGGGGTTCCCGTACGTTTCTATGCATAAACAAAAACCTATTTTCAACCTTTTTGATTACGTGTAGTATCGCACAAAGAATCAAATTTTAAATAAACCAACCTCGCTTAATCCCCAAACTCTCATTTGTTTTCCGTATCGAGTTTTCGGTGTTTTTTTCAATGCCCGTCAAAGCCCTGATAGCGTCAATGGTCTCCGGGATTACGATAGCCTGATTATCTACCAAATAGGCGTAAAACAATTCATCATTGGCCACTTTTAGCATGTCGTGCCATAAAGCCACTTCATACATATCCCCATAAGGACGGTTAAGTGCGAGCATCAATTCTTTCACCGTATTGTTGGCAGAAAGCCCGTCGGCGTATTTGATAAATGCCGTGCGGGAAGATTTGCCAAAGGCTTCCAATACTTCTTCGGTTGCGGCTTTTTTGGTGAGTTGCACATTCCAATAGTGCAGGTGGCTCAATGTTTCCGGCACTTTTACGGCCATTGTTATCACATTCAGTTCAGGGTCAACAGTTTGCGCATCGGGGCCTTGGTGGCTGGGTATATCTTTTTCGGGAACCAGCGTATTCATGATCCCACCCAAATGGCTTTCCCAGGGGTCAGCGGCTCGGCGGAGCAAAGTCCCTCTTGCCTTTTGAAGTAAGCCAGCCTTTTTGAGGGCGGTAAGCGTCCTGACAATTGAAGTGGTGTTGCAGGAAACGACCCTTGTTGCATTCAGTCCCAAAGCCGTTTCGTAGTTATTTTCCGCACTGAATGAATGCCCGGTGGTTTCATGTTTTTCGCCTCCTTGTACAATGAACTTCAAGCCCGCTTTTTTATACAGCTCAATGTTTTGAGCCGCAATATTTTTGGGCGTACAGTCCACGATTATATCGGACATTTTTATCAGTTCGGATAAAGTCCCTGTTACCTCGATGTTGCTTTCAACCATTTGTTGTTGAAATTTGGGGTCAAAAGCATAAACCGGATACGCTTTCTTCAAGGCAATTTTGATGCGCCAGTCAGAAATCACATCACAAACGCCCGCCAATTCCATGTCTTCCTGAAGCCCAACAGCATCGGCTATCCGCTTTCCAATAACACCATATCCGTTGACTGCAACCTTTACTTTTTTCATAAGAACGAGATTTGTTTTCGCCTAATAGGTCGGTGGTTGTTCTGTTTTTCAATTTGAAATCTGGTATTTGCCCCCAGCACCGCCCAACGCGTTTTGCAATTCGGACAAATCAATATGCTTGTCCATGGAGATTGTCGCACTGTTTGTCCCCTTTGAAACTTCCACAGAAGTTACACCTGAAACCACCTGCAAACTGTTTTTGACGCTTGCCGCGCAACCGCCGCACGTCATGCCTGAAACTTGATAAGTATGTGTCATTTTTTAAATTTTAAATTGGAGAATCAGAATATGCTTCTTCGGGAGTTTGTATGGTCAATAAGTTATGGTCAATCCCGCCCCAAAGCCCATGTCGCTGTCGTAATGCGTAGAAAGCGACCAGTACCGCGTCAATATCCACCGCCCGCCGAGCATATATTCCTTGTCCGAATTGACCATCAGGCTCGCCCGCAGCCGCTTCGCCACGGGGATGTCCTCACGCCCGATTTGCAATCGGAACTTGCCCTCGCTGTCCACCCGCGCATCGGCTACGAACAGCATCGGCAAGGTGTACGCGATGCCCGCGACGGCGGTTTTGCGGTTGTTTTTGTTGCTCGTTTGGCCGAAAATGGTCTTTTCCTCACTGCCGAAAATATTCGCGTCGCCCATCGGGTCGTCTTTTTTGAAATGATAATCGAACCCAACATAGGGAAAAAGCCACTGCATTTTGCCAACGTACCGGCCAAACATGGTCTCGCTTTCGTAGCCGTGCCGCTCGTGCAGGCCGAGGTGCCACAAAGTTCCAAACTTCCAGCGCGTGTTCATCAGCCCGGCCTCGCCGTCCGAGCCGTTCGTTTCGAGGCCAATTTTGGCCATCGAATGAAATTTCCGGTCGTCGGCGAAGAGTTGCTTTTTTGCCAGTTTCGGGTTCGGGATGAGCGGGTTGACGGGTTGGTTTTCATAGGAAAAAACCCGCCCCATCCCGCTCATCATGTGGTACAAAATATGGCAATGGAAAAACCAGTCGCCCTCCACGTTGGCGTTGAATTCGAGCGTGTCGGTTTCCATCGGCATGATGTCCACGATGTTTTTCAGCGGAGCAAAATCGCCCTGCCCGTTGAGCAAGCGGAAATCGTGGCCGTGCAGGTGCATCGGGTGGCGCATCATCGAGCCGTTGAAAAGGGTGATGCGGACGTTCTCCCCTTTTTTTATCAAAATCTTGTCCACCTCCGACACCACGCGGTTGTCGAGGCTCCAAACGTAGCGGTTCATGTTGCCCGACAGTTCGAAGCGCAGTTCTTTGACGGGCGCGTTTTTGGGCAGCGCGGTCGGGGTCGGCGATTTGAGCATCGCGTAGTTCAAAGTTTTGATGTCCGAAAGCGCGTTCACGTCGTACTGTTCCGCGCCGGTTTTCATGTCATCCATTTTCATCTTGCCCATGTCGTGCCTGCGTTTTGGCACTGCCTCGCCCGTGATTTCGGGGTACATCACCGAGTTCATGTCCATTTGATTGAGCGACATTTTCATGCCCATGTCGTCCAGTTTGCCGTTCATTTTCATCATGCCGTTCATCATTTTCATGCCCTCGAAATATTTGAGTTTGGGCATGGGCGCGGTCAAATATCGGATGCCGCCGCCCAAAAAAAGCGAGGCCGATTTCGTGCGGTCTTCGGCGGTCGCCAAAAACTCAAAACTGCCGTCGTCAAAAGGAATAGTCACGACGACATCGTAGGTTTCCGAAACGGCAATCAGCAACCTGTCCACCTCGACGGGTTCGACATCGTTGCCGTCGTTCGCCACGACGGTCATTTTTCCGCCGCCCCATTTTAGCCAAAAATAAGTGGACGCACCACCGTTCGAGATGCGCAACCTGACCCTGTCGCCTCCTTTGAACTGCGCGAGTTGACCCACGTTTTTCCCGTTTATCAAAAAGCGGTCGTAAAACACATCGCTCACGTCCATCGCGTTCATGCGCTTCCACTCGTTCGCCACTTTTGTTTTGAAATAGCCCTGCCGGATGGCCTCGGCGTAACTCTGGGTCGTGCCTTTTTTGATGGCAAACCAGTCGGTCGCATTGTGCAGCATCCGGTGGACCTGGTTCGGGTCCATGTCCGTCCATTCGCTCAAAACGAGTGGGATTTCGGGCAAATCGTCAATACCCGGCCTGAAACCCGCCCTTTTTTTCATGACAAACGAGCCATACATCCCGATTTGCTCCTGCAAACCGGAGTGACTGTGGTACCAATGCGTCCCGTTTTGGATGATGGGAAAAGTATAAACGTGCGTGGTTTTCGGCTCGATGGGCATCTGCGTGAGGTTCGGCACGCCGTCCTCTTTGTTGGGCAAAAACAGGCCGTGCCAATGGAGCGAAGTCGTCTCGTCAAGTTCGTTGTGGACAAAAATCAGGGCCGTATCGCCCTCCGTAAAAGTCAAGGTTGGCATCGGGATTTGGCCGTTGACGGCGATTGCGCGGCGGGTTTTTCCTGCGAAATTCACCACCGTGTCACGGATGAAAAGGTCGTAGCGCACCGTCCGGGGCTTTTCGATTTCGGATTGCAAATTGCGGATTTCGGATTTTCCGACCGGCGGCGGGTCGTTTTTGG
>JAYSZC010000540.1:0-3864 GCA_043738235.1 Lewinellaceae bacterium
CGAACTTGCATCCTGGTGCACTTCGCATGTCCGCGAGGTCGTGCAATACGCAGCGGTTTGGCCCCGCCTGCTCGCCGTGGTGCGTTTCTTTCAGGAAAATCCCGCACCTGTGCTGCCGGTTCGTTTATTGCCCATCGAAGGGGTGGACACCAAATTTATCGAACAATACAATGGCGTTTTGTGTCAATTGCTTGATGTTATCCTGCCACAAGCGGCCATTCATACAACACATAAAAATTTTTCAAAGCGATACGGGCTGCCTGAACAAGCCCCGCTGATTGAATGCGCCTGGAACGACCCGACCTTAGTAGCACAGTACGGCGGATTTAATCGCCTTGCGTTTCCGGCAGATCAGTTGGGGCAAATTCCGCTCGCCGCTTCGCGTATTTTGGTGGTTGAAAACAGAAATAGTTTGCTCCAAGTACTGCAACAACCTTTTTCCGATGGTATGGTCATTTTCGGCGGCGGTTATGGGATATCGCTGCTCAAAGACTGCCAATGGCTACGTCAAAAAGTTCTTTACTACTGGGGCGATCTGGACGCGCACGGATTGGCCATATTGAGCCGCTTCCGCGACTTTTTCCCGAATATCCAAGCCTTGATGATGGATGAAGCAACTTTTGATGCGTACCCGCATGCGTGGGTGCCGGGCAAGCCTTACCATGGCGCAGTACCCGAAAATTTGAGTGCCGAAGAACGGCAATTCTTCGAGCGATTAAATAGCAAATTGCTCCGATTAGAGCAAGAAAGGGTGCAATATCGAATGCGGCACTAAAATTTTCCGCCTCGTCAGGTCTTCCACCCCCTCCCACTTCGCCCAAGCGCAGCGCCGCAGCAGTGTCTCCGACCTGCTGCCAACATATGGCACGATCCTCCCATATATTTGCAACAAAAACGAGATAAAACCGCTTCCAACCGAAGGATACTCAGGTCTGTACTTCAGCACAGCGACGATCAAAGGATGAAAGCATCTGTTGGTATGATATGGGCTGAAGTAATGGACTTGGGATCGTGCTGTACCTTGGCAGCAGGTCGGAGACACTGCTGCGGCGTTGCGCTTGGGATTGTTAATAAGGTAGGAAAGACCTGCTGGGGCGAAATAGTTATTGGTTATCAGTTATTAGTTATCAGGGGTGGTAACCCTTGGCCACCTTATAAACCCGAAGCCAAGGATTACCACCCCTGATAACCAATAACCGATAACCAATAACTAAGCCGGTTCCCGCTCGATCGGACACGTCATACAATGCGAGCCGCCGCGCGCTCGGGAAAGCTCGTTAGAAGGTATGGTAATAATCGTATTTTCTACTTTATCGGGTGTTATTTTACCATTTTCGATGTCGCGCAGCAGTTTTTCCGCACCGATTACTTTGTAGCCCACTTCTTTAAAAGCCTTTTCCGTAATCGGGTTGCGGTCGTAAGTGATGGCAACGCCGGGTTTGAGGGCGACTAAGTTGCAGCCGTCCGTCCATTGTTCGCGCTCCTGGTAGGGACTTTCTCCGCGACCGGCCCAGATAAATTCCATTTTCGGGTTGACTTCGGCCAGCAGGAAATCTTTCAGGCTCGGATATTCCACTTCTTCGCCCGTCGAGCGGTGTACATCTACATAAGAACCCAGGCCGTCCTGCACAATCGGTTTGTAACCAACCATGTGATTGTGGCCGATTTGGGTAAAAATCGTATCGATGTGCATGTAGGTGCGTTCGGCTGGAATATTGACCTGCACCACATTTTTAATGATGCCGCGGTCGAACAGGTAGTTTTTCAGCGCTTCAAAAGCGTAGTTATTGGTGCGTTCGGAGCAGCCGATGAGCAGGTAATCGTTGTGGATCATCATCACGTCGCCGCCTTCGATGCTGATGGTTTCGCCGCGTTTATTGGGCGGAAATTTATCCACCCGGTTGAGGTTGATCGTTTTACCGTCCGCTTTCAGGCGGCGGAAAACCGGGTGGCTGCTGAAGATCAGCCGGGTGAGGAAGTTTTCACGAAAACGGGCTTCTTTGGCCGCTTTGGTGATAATCACGTGTTCTTTGACCGTCACAGCCAGGTCGCGGGTAAAGATCAGGTTCGGTATCGGGTCGAACAAAATGCGGTCTTCAGGTTCAAGGTAGCCGGTAATCAGCGTGTCGGCCAGTTGCTCGGGCGACAGGCCCGCCAAGCGCGGGATAAAGGAATACGGCAATTCCTCAAAATCGGTGATTTTATTGATCACCTCGTATTTGCTTTCTTCATCACGGGTGCTTTCAGCGAGCAGGTCGCGCACTTCCAATACATTTTCCTTGCCGACGAATGCGCGCAGCACATTGACAAAAATGTCGTGCTCATCCTGCATTTTGGGCAAATGCACAATATCGTCGAACAACAATTCGCCGGCCCGCTTAGGCGTGATACGGGCAATACCCTCGTCGGGGCGGTGTACAATTACTTTTTTAAGTTTTCCAATCTCTGAGTCAATGTATATTCGGCTATTCGCGTCCATCATAATGTGTGTTTTGGAAATATGTGGTCAGGCTAAAAACGCCGCGAAGGTAGGATGAATAAGGGGGCATTTCCAATTATTGCGGTTCCGCCGGAATGTTATTTCAGGACGGAAAGAACATTTGGTAATCCCTAAAACAACGCGAGCCACCCTGAAATCAGGATGGCTCGCGTTGTTTTAAGGGGTGCATTTCTTATTTAAACGGATCGGCAAATTTTGGATCGTTGATGTACTGCTGATCTGTCATGGCTTTCAGGAAAGTCACCAGGGCCTTTTTGTCCGCTTCCGAGAGGCCCATACGAACCGCCTGGCCGTTAAAATCCTTCAAAGTCCAGTGCAGATTGGCGGAAGATTCTATGTTGTCGTTGTAATGATCCACCACTTCTTCCAGGGTGGCAAAACGCCCGTCGTGCATGTAAGGCGCAGAAAGCGCAACGTTGCGCAGCGAAGGGATTTTAAACATACCATCCATGCCCGGGGCATTGGCGCCCATTCCTTTATCCGCCGGATTTTTATCCAGGCCGATGTCGGCAAATGTTTCATTGAAAAAATCCAGGTTGGAAGTCGGGTTGTGGCATACGCCGCATTGCGCCTGGCCAAAGAACAGGTTCAAGCCATGTTGCTCTTCCGGTGTGAAAGAGCCGGGATCCTGTACGCCCCAACTGCCCGGAACAGCAGCATCGAAACGCGAATTGGCAGAAACCATCGAGGTAAGGAACTGGCTCATGGCTTCCGCTATGCGGTCGCGGGTGACGGTTTCATCGCCGAAAGCATTCTGGAAAAGTGGTTTGTAATAATCCAGCAGTCCCAGTTTTTTCTCCAGCGCATCGAAGTTATCCATACCCATTTCGATATGGTTTTTAATGGGTTGCAGCACCATTTCTTTCAGGTTGTCTTCGCGGGCATCCCAGAAAAAAGTCTGCATATCCGCAAGATTGGTGATAGAATTGGCATTTCGCTTGGTCAGTCCCCCATCGAAGCCGGTGCTGAAACGCGATACATCTGCAAAACCTTTTTCCTGCAGGTGGCAGGAAGCGCAGGCTATTTTATTGTTGAGCGATAATTTCGGGTCATAAAACAATACCCGCCCTAGGGTGGCGCCGTGGTCGGTCACCTTGCTTTGCAGTTCAAATTTCAGGTGCGACATGTGGGGCGGCAATTGCTGGTCGCGGTAATTGAATGGCTGCTCCGGCAGTTTCAACACATCCGCCTCGTATTTATAAGGCAGTACCGTGTCTTTCTTGCAGTTGGTCAGCAGGGAAATACTGCCGAATATCAACAGGGCAGCAATAGATGTAAGTTGAATATTTTTCATGTAACAATATTTAGGATATGAAAAACAGGTTCATAAGTAAAAGGGCAAAGTCGCAAAGGGCAAAAAGCAA
>JAYSZC010000541.1:0-3848 GCA_043738235.1 Lewinellaceae bacterium
TGTATTATCAACCTTATCAACCCTCATCAACCTTATCAACCTTAATTCTCAAACAATTACCAACCAATTTTTTCACTAACCATTTTAATGGAGTAAGTATGAAAAAGAATCTCCTCGCTATTTTATTAGCCTTCATCAGCTGTTTCGGGCTGAGCGCTCAAGTCCTCTATGAAGACTTTGAGGGTGGGTCAGGAATTACCTGGCAAAGTTTCAATGGCACCTTCAACGGCGCTATTCCCAACCCATATCCGGATGCTGTCAACAGCTCCGCTACAGTCGGTTCGACTACGAACAACCCAGCGTCCAGTTCCTGTTACAACGTTGGCGACCTTACGTCGCCGCTCGACCTGTCCGAATTCAACCAGTTTAAAGTCAAAATATGGTCGCCGATTGACACGGGAAGGATACTTTTCAAAGTCGAAACCATCGGTGGCGGTGCTTCGGCAGAAGATTTTCAGAACATTACCGTTGCCAATGAATGGGTCGAATACACATTTGATCTGTCTCCAGCCGCCAACGCTACCACGCTGAACCGTATCACCATCGTGTTTAACTTTGACGAAAACGATAGCAACACGTTTTATTTCGATGAAATCCGGGCCGAAGTAGCCGTCCGTATCTTCGAAGATTTTGAGATGCCCTCCGGTATTACCTGGACCAGCCTGAACGGAACCTACAACGGCGCAGTTGCCAACCCCGAACCGAACCAGGTGAACAACTCCGCTACGGTCGGTTGTTTCACCAACAACCCTGCATCCAGTTACAGTTTCGCATTTGGCACTTTCACACCGCCACTTGATCTGAGCAATTTCAACCAGTTTCGGATACATTTGTACGCCCCGCAGGCGACTCAGCTACTGTTCAAATTTGAGGGTACGCCCAGTAGTCAGAACATAGAAAAGATAGTCAATGTGGCGGTCATCAATGAATGGCAGGAGTACACATTTGATTTATCTGCTGCTTCCGGTCTCACCACCATCACGAAAATCCTGATCGCTTTTTCGCCCGGCGTAGAGGGCAGTACTGCTACGTATTACATTGATAATATTTACTCCGTGCCGGATCAGTGCCCCGACACAGCGCCCGACCCGGAAGTGATCGACGATTTTGATTGCAACCGCAACGCTGTTTACAGCATCGGTTGGGACAGCCTGCATGTGGTGGAAAATCCAGATGTAGACGGAGACAATTCTTCCGAAAATGTAGGTCAGTGGAATCGCCCCGCCGGCAACGGTACCGAATATGCTTCCCTTGTGATCGACTACGAAAACCCGATCGATTTGAGCGTGCGCAACCAGTTCAGCGTTCAGGTATGGGCGCCTAAAACAGGCCAGATGCTCCTCAAAATTCAGGGGCCGAATGGCAACAAGGAAGTTTTCCTTCCAATCACGGAAGCCAATACCTGGGTGACATATACCGCTGATTTCAGCAGCCGGATTGGAGCTGGGGATAACAAATTAGTTATTTTCTTCGGCGTCACACAAAATGGCGTACCGGGCGATGTGTATTACATCGACAATATCAGGATGTCGGCCCCAACGGAACTGCCTCCGTTAGAAGACTTCCAGGATGTAGGATTGAATCTCGGCTGGTTGCCACTCGACCTGGAAACAACCCTGCATGGTAACTTTACCGGTCCGACCGATAACAGCAATCCGGGTGGGGTCAACAACACTACCAGAGTAGGCTGCTATTCCAAAGGCGCTTCCGCTTTTTCTACCCTGCAAATTCTGTCGGCAGAAGCTTTTATCCTGACTAATTATCCGCAATTCAATATTGATATCCTCAGCCCAACCGCCGCAATTGCAGACGAAACGGAAGTAAGATTCCAATTGATTTCAGCATTGACCGGCAGCCAGACTGCCACTGCTAAAATCCAGACGCCCGGAGAATGGGAGACCCTGTCTTTCGATTTTTCTGCATTTGTATCTACCACTGATTTTCAGGAAATCCGCATCGTGTTTGACCCGGGCACCGTTGCTATCGGCCAGACCTGGTGTGTGGACAACCTGCGCCAGGGCATTACCACCACCGACCCTTGCATCGATGTAGTGCCAAACATCAACATCGTCGACGACTTCGAATGCCAGCGCAACTACACCAATATTTTTTACGGCGCCGATGATCTGGAAGTAGTCAACAACCCTTTCATCAACAACGACAACCAGTCGCTCAAAGTAGGCGAATACAATGACCCTCCGGGCGCATTTGCAGGTATCGGATACCAGTTCCCGGCTTCTCCCGATCTGAGCGTGTACAATCAGTTACAGGTGAAAGTATGGTCGACTATTGACAATGTGCCTTTCCTCTTTAAACTGCAAGGTGGCCAGGGACAATTTGAAGTATTCGATACCCTGACGGAAGTCAATAAATGGTTTACTTTCAATATCGACTTCAGCAATCCTCCGGCCGGTTACAGCAATGGTAATCAATTGGTTATTTTCCTGAACGTACTCAACGAAGCAGGCGGCGGCACTTACTACATTGATGCCATCGAGTGGAAACGCGAGGGCTACAACGGTTGTATCATCGATTTTGAAACACCCGCTACGACGATCACAACGTTCAGCTATTTTGACCAGGGTTCTTACAACCAGCCATTTGAAGTAGTCGACAACCCGGATCCGGATCTGATCAACAACTCTTCCAAAGTGGGTAAATTCGTAAAACCCAGCGATGGTGGCAACTTTACCGGCATTGTCACCACTCTGGAGGCGCCTGTTGATTTTAAAGGCATTAAGGAAATGCGCGCTAAAATCTACATGGATCACCTGGACACTTTTATTCTGAAACTGGAAAATGACCAATCTGGCCTGGGTCTTCCTAATACAGAGATTGTTTATGCAAATACAACGATCAATCAGTGGGAGAACACTTTCCATAACTTCGCTTCTGCGCCGGATAATGCAAAGTATACTCGTCTTGTGATCTTCTTCGACTGGAAAGGTCCGGGTAACGGCACTTCCAACGTGATCTCGTATTTTGACGATATTTCCATCGGAGATGCCGCGTGTGGTATTGTCGGTACCTGGCATCCACTGCCGGTGGAGCCGATGATGATTTCTCCGAATCCGGTGAGTACGATCCTGCGGGTTGAAAACTTTAAGGACATAAACCGCCTGGAAGTATTCAATGCATACGGACAGCGCGTACTGATACGGAATACCAATCTCGACGCTCGTGTGGATGTAGATGTGGCTGCTTTGCCTCCGGGTGTTTACCTGCTGACCGGCTACAACCCACAGGGTGTGCTGATCGGTAATGCGAAGTTTATTAAGCAGTAAGTTGGTTATCCGTTATTAGTTATTGGTTATCCGTGTTGATACTCAAGTATTTACAAGGAATTTAATCAAAACTAATTTCGTACACCTGCTTAGTAGTACAAAAGTTTGCCTCGTTCAAGCCGTGGGTGCCTCGTAAGTCAATGACTTATAAGACGCCCACGGCTGAATCGGGCGCATGAACACTTACTCATCAACCCGCAACTAACTTTTACTCCGGACTCGTCGCGCTATTGAAAACAAATAAGTAAAAGGTCGACTACATTCTTTGTCCGTCAACAAGACAAGCCTTGCTTCCGGCCACTTTACTTGATTTTATCATCCATTATCCTACCCAGATGTTGCGCAATCTATCCTTGATATGGTTAATGATGCTCCTCTCTTTTGGAGCGCAATCCCAGCAAAAGACGCCGACACTTTTGCCGAATGAGCAGTTACACGGCCCTTTCTCCCTTGATGAATTGCAACGCCGCAATTTTTTATTTTTCTGGGAACTGGCGCACCCGACCACTTTCCAGGTACCCGACCGTTATCCCAAAGACGATTTTTCGAGCATCGCAGCCACCG
>JAYSZC010000542.1:0-3845 GCA_043738235.1 Lewinellaceae bacterium
CGCTGCTAAAAAAAGAAAAGAAAATCAACAATGCGGCCACTGGCAGCACACCGTTGATTCGAAACCTGGAAAGTGTTGAATTTTGTCCCATGGGAAGGATGTTTTAATTAAATATGAAGAACGGAAAACGGTGAAGAGGGTGATTAAAAGATATAGGAGACGGGGCTACCATGGAAAGGTAACCAATCATATTTTGTGTAAGTAAGTGGGAGTAAAAAAAAGAAAACTGGCGAGATGTCTGGCTTATGCGTGACAAAAATAACAAATCTTAGTGGTTACGGAGGGGTTTAGTTGTTAATATTTGTAATAAATTAAACCTCTGTCGGCTAAATTACCCTTTACAGGGTAAAAAGAGGAAGCTTTTATTGCCGTTTTGCGGTTAATTTGAAAGTGAGCAGCACCGTATCTTCAATTAATTTATCTTTTACAGTACCCAGCAATCCCGATCTGAATGTAATATCCCACTTCGTTCGGTTGATGGGAAAAGTCGGCGATCGCGCTGTAAGCCCGTCTTTCGTTATCTTCAGATCAATGGGTATATTCACCGGGTGGGTTTTTCCTTTGATCGTCAACACCCCTGGCACGACCTGCTTGAAACCGGGTGTATTGCTGTTGGGCAACACCTCTTTAAAGCTGAATTCGGCAGTCGGAAACTGATCCACTTCAAAAAAATCGACATCTTTCAGGTGCGATTCCAGATCGCGTTTTTCACCGCCGTCTTTGATACTGGTGACGCTGAGCGAGTGCATGTCCAATACGATTTTGCCGCTTACAAGGCCGCCGTTTTGAACGGATAATTCGCCGGATGCAATATCTATGGTACCTTCATGCGTAGTCCCCATCGTTTTTTTGCCCGACCACAAAACCGTTCCCCCGCTTACCGCATAAGTGAAATCGCCTTGTTCGCCGGCCGGCTCATCCTGCATCGCATCCAACCCGGATGTTTCGCCATCGGCTATTTGTATGGAAGGGTCATTTTTACAGGCTGCAAGGATGATTACAAAAAAGAAAAGCAAACTCGGAAAACGCAGCATAGTGGTTTGATTTTGAAATAGTAAACCGGATTCCTGTCAAGAGGGCTGCAAAAGTACGGTTTTGAAAGGGTTTCGCAACAGCGATTTTTTTGTTCAAATATAATTTATAGTCAAGTTTGATCTGCGCAAAGCAGCCAATCACCCGTTTGTTTCGTTTTTTGTTTTGTCCATTCCATCATGCAACCATGACTCATATTTACTACCTGCCCTTGCTGCTATTTTGCTGTGTGTTTCAGTATTCCTGTCAAAAAACAAAGGAGGATGAAACGGTGATCGTTACAAGGGCGCCGGAATTTAAAGTGGATTTATTCGAACAGCGCGACTTTGTCAATGGAAATCCTTCGTTCGGACTCTGGATTAGCAGCGTTGAAACCTTTCCCTGTTCTAACTACCACATTGAAGGCACCGTGCAAACAAGCAGTTCGGAAATCAGCATCCAGTTCAACGATGTCGGGCAGCCGGACACCTGTTTGGGCGTTGCCGGCCCGGCCCAGTCTTTTATGGCCATTGGGAATCTACCTGAAGGAAACTATCAGTTTTCCCTTACCCTCGGCAATGCGATCGAAAATGCAGGGACTTTAAGCGTGTACCCGGATAGATATGAACTGTCCGTGGCAGACCCGCAAGCGATTGATTTCCAAAATCCGGTTTTGAAAAAAATACCCGACGGTTTGGCCTGGGGCTACATTGCCACACCGGATGATGCCGCGCTCGCGCTCGCAGCCGCTTTTCTGGCAGACCTGAAAAACATCACAACGGAAAACAGTCTGCAGCCTGGCTTTTACGGATATTTCAGCCGGAGTGGAACCGGATTGCTGACCCTCCATCCCGGTTTTGCCCCTGCGGGTTCGGCGCAGATATTTGTCCGGCAATTGGATGCAGGGCCGGAAAACCTGCGCCAGTTACTTCAGCAGTATCGCAGTGCGCCCCAACACACGGCCCAGATTCGCTGCCTCAGTACTTTTGGAGAATTATAGGGCGTAATCTTGTCCGTGGTACTGCATCTTTGCGGCAGTTATCAATCATACTATGGCCAAAATACTGCTCATCGAAACAGCCACAGAGGTCTGTTCTGTCGCCATTGCTGTCAACGGCGCCGTTGTGGCGCTGGAGGAAGTACCCGAATCGCTCCAACATGCCGCCTTGCTTACCCTGCAAATTAGTCGCTGCGCCGAACAATGCGGCCTTACGCTTCCCGAACTGGATGCGGTCGCGGTCAGTGCCGGCCCCGGCTCATATACCTCCCTTCGAGTGGGCGTTTCCGTTGCCAAAGGGCTTTGTTATGCCCTGAACAAGCCGCTGATCGCGGTAGACACACTGCTCACATTGGCGCTGGCCAGCCGGGCGCTTGCAGAAGCAAAGGGCGAAGACGGACGAATGTTTTTCCTGCCCATGATCGATGCCCGGCGCAATGAGGTATGGACGAGTATCTACGATGAACATTTCCGGCAGATAAATGCTCCGCAGCCGCTGATATTAGAAAACAATTCGTTTGTTAATTATGTTGAAGACTTTGTACCTTTAGCCGATCAGGGCCGGTTAGTCGTGTCAGGGAACGGCATGCAAAAAGTCTTAAATGTGACATTTTACGAGAATACGGTTATGAGTGCTATAAAAAAATGTTCCGCCCGATATTTATCTGATACCGCATTAATAATGTTTCAAAACAGTGATTTTCAAGATATTGCATACTTTGAACCCCTGTATATGAAGCCTCCGAACATCACGATATCCAATAAATCTGCATGGCATGAAAAATAGGTTTTTTGACCCATTTGTTAATTTAAGCGATTGTTGTGTATTGTAAACCATGTTTTTCCACATTATTTATTTATTTCATTTAAAAAATGAACTTATAAGAAATGGCACAGTTTTGGAATATGTAAAAATGCATAAAATGAGTTTATTCATTTTTCAAAACAAATAATATGAGAAAATTAAAAGGGGAAGCAATAGTCTTGAAGAAGGGACAACAGGACATTCTGCTCGACTACAGCGAATTGCGGAAAGCCGTATTAGTGCTCCGCGCAGTAAACCACAAACTCCGCCAGCGTATGATCGACCTGTTAGAGGAAAATCAACGTATGACTGTAACGGACCTCTACGTAAAGCTGCGTCTCGAACAGAGTGTTGCCAGTCAACACCTTGCGATTTTACGCAAAGCGGGTGTGGTACAAACAGAACGGGATGGGAAGTTTATTTACTACTCACTCGACAAAAACCGCATCGGTCAGATTTCTGACATGGTGGAAGACCTGGTAGCCTGACCGAAACGGACAGCCGCATACGGCCCGTAGATGTAAAAGAGCCATAATTGCTCCGCAAGAAACGGGGCAAGATGGCTCTTTTTTTTGCCCAAAAGGGGTAGGGCAATCAGGAAATTTGCATATTTGCCGACCCTTCGTGTACCTAGTCGGGTCAACAAAACGAAAAACATGAACACACCACCCCTTTTTTCTTCTGTCAACCGGCACAGGTTGAAGACTTCTACCGGTATTATGCGCGCTTTGGCGCACCCCCTGCGCATACAAATGATCCTTTACCTGGACGAACAGGAAGCCGCTTGTGTCAACAACATCTTTGAAGCCCTGGACATCAAACAAGCCGTAGCATCCCAACACCTTCGTGTTTTGCGACAAGCAGAACTGGTCTACACACAAAGACAAGGCAAATTCATTTATTACGCCCTTCATTACGACAGGATTGAACTCGCCGCAAAGGCCGCTCACATTATATAGTCCGAAGTCGTCGGTCATCAGTCCGAAGTCCGTAGAGTGTGCCGTTTCATACCTGGGTTTCCCAAAATGAAAC
>JAYSZC010000543.1:0-10202 GCA_043738235.1 Lewinellaceae bacterium
TAATCCGTGTTCCATTTTAATTCAACGTAAAAATACGTTATAAAACTGAAAAAATAGTTGCACAACTAAAAAATGCGTTTTACCTTTGTATCATTCGAGCGCATCTTCCTGTGGCGCGCCTTCATATATGAGAATGCAGGGCGCCACATTTTTAGAAAATATGCTGAACCCGTGCAAACGTTCAAATCCAAAAACATTCAATATGCAAAAACTGACCAAGGCAGAAGAAGAAGTGATGCACTTGCTCTGGGAGATCGGGCGGGGCACGGTAAGTGATCTGCTTGAACGGTGTGCAGAACCTAAACCGCCGCACAGCACGATTTCCAGCGTAGTGCGCATCTTAGAGAAAAAGGGTTTTGTAGATCATAAGGCTTATGGGAAGACGCACGAGTATTTCCCGATTGTGACCAAAGAGGCGTATGGCAGCCGCTCCCTGGGCGATGTGTTGCGCAATTATTTCGATGGTTCCGTGTCGCGGCTGGTGTCACATTTGGCAGAAGAAGAAAAACTGAGCGCGGAAAAACTGGAAGCCTTGCGACGCCTGTTGGACTAAACCATTCAAAACTGACTATAACTCATTTAGCACACCCGTTTATTATCGGAAATGTTAAGTATATTAAGCAAAATAGTTTAGATTAAATTCTTTGCAAATGCTTGATTTTCAACACTGATAACGAATAACGGATAACAGATAACTATTTATGGTTTTTCTGCTGAAACTCACCATTTGCTGGGGCTTTTTTGCACTACTATATACACTGTTGCTCCGCAGTGAAACCTTTTTTCACTCGAATCGCCTGTATCTGCTCACTACGGTGCTGACAGGCATTGTGCTGGCTGCCGTCGGCGACCAATTGCTGACGCCCATACAGGAGGATGTGCTACCCATGATCACCCTGCCCGTTGTAAGCGCGGATTTTCAGCAGGTAGCAGAAGTGTCACAACAGATGGGAAGCGCCGATTACCTGTGGCTGATTTACTTCCTGGGCGCTGCATGTATGTTGCTGCGTACAGGTTGGGGCATTACAAGGCTGATGCAGATGGCAACTCGCGGCTCATCCGATTTGCTGCCGGAAGGAGGCAGGCTGATTCACAGTTCGGAGGTGCAAACGCCTTTTTCTTTTTTCAAATGGATTTTTGTACCGGTTGATTGGGATCGTTCCCCGGATGCAGCAGCCCGGTATATGCTGGCGCACGAACGCGCTCATGCAGCGGGTTGGCATAGCGTCGACATCATGCTGATGGAATGCTTGAGCGCGGTATTCTGGTTCCATCCGCTGGTATACTGGTACCGGCGTTCGCTGCGCGTGGTACACGAATACCTCGCCGATGCACAGGCATCGAGCCTGACCGATAAAAAACAATATGGCCTGTTGTTAATACGGCAATCGCAGTCCGGAATGCCGGTTGCCTTCGCAAACCATTTTTTTCAGTCACCACTTAAACAACGACTTATCATGTTAATGAAACAACACTCCGCGCCTGTGCGGGCACTCCGGTATGGATTGGTTTTGCCGCTGGCGGGCTTGTTCGCACTGCTTTTTCAACAGGCGCCCGCGATCGCCAAAGAAGTTGATCTGATCCCCGGAACCATGGTCACTCAGACCGAAATGCAGGAAGCTGCCCCAGCCTTGGTTGTCACGCCACCGACGACTTCTGAAAACGCCGTTTTGAAAAATAAGGATTGTAACCAACCGCCCGCCTATCCCGGCGGTATGGAAGCGCTGGGGAATTTTATGGGCAAAAACCTGCAATACCCCACAGCTCCTGACGGCGCTGTCAAAGAAGGTATCGTACACGTTGCCTTTACGATAAAAGAGGACGGCTCCATCCAGAATGTGTATGTGAAAAATCCTGCTAAAATGCCCGCGGTATTCGAGGCAGAAGCCATGCGGGTCGTCAGTATGATGCCTAAATGGACGCCGGGGCAGAAAGATTGTAAAGCGGCTAATTATGAACTGACTTTACCTATCCAATTCAAAAAAGACAGCCAACCGGCTTCCAAAGCCGACCAGGTGATGAACGTGCCGGATACTCAAACTCCCCCGCACTACACCGGCGGACAAGAAGAACTGATTAAATACCTGATTGCAAATGTGAAATATCCGGCAACTGCCAAACAGGCAAAAGCGGAAGGCATGGTAATCGTCAAATTTATCGTGGAAAAAGACGGCAACATCGGCAATGTGGAAGCCCATGATACAAACGGTATCCATGCAGATATTGTAGCCGAAGCTATCCGGGTGGTACAAACAATGCCGAAGTGGGTTCCCGGCGTTGTGGACGGGGCAATTGTGCGGGTACAGTTTGCACTGCCGATCCGGTTTAAACTGGACTAATGATGAATGATGAATGATGAACGATGAATGATGAATGATGAACCATGAATATTTGGCCTGACAGGTGAGGTGAATTCTGTTTATTTTCTTTTAAAATATTGATTTACAACAAATTAGAATTTTTTCATCATTCATCATTCATCATTCATCATTCTAGCCTCATATAATTCTTGTATTCCCCCGGCCGCCAGCCCGTTCTGCGTTCCAGCCAGTCCGACAGCCGGTCTTTCCAGGGCCGGCGGGCTTGCAGCGGGTCGCCTGCAAATTGCCAGTTCATAGCCTGAATGCGCGGCAGCATCACCGCAGGATGGCTGCCATTGTAGCGCTGCAGAGGCTCGGAGCCGTCATAAGCGTAGATTTCCACCTGACCCACTCGTTCCTTCACTACCTCGTCGGAATGCCATAAACGATTGAAATTCTTTTGTTTGCGCTGTTGTGCCGCCGGACTTTTCACCCAGCCATAGTGGTAAATATGCGCCTGCAACAAGCGCACCCGCAATTTTCTGCCGGAAGCCATACGGAAACCCTGGGCATCGCGGTAAGAGCGGATGTCTTTGTTGTTGCGTACAATACGCACTTCCCGCCGGTACCAGCGCCTGCTCGCGCCGGTAAAATCATAAGAGCCATAAAAATGGCGGTATTGAAACAGCAGACCTTCCGTTTGCGGATCGTCGAGATACTGTTCCATACCTGCCCGAATGGCTGGGAAATCGTCCTCATGTACACATTCGTCGGCCTGTATATAAAAACACCAGTCATATTCCGGCGGAATCGCTTGAAAAGCTTTGTCCGTTTCCACCGCCAAAACCCGGCCGCCTTCCCGTAGCGAATCATCCCAGACCGTTTCCAGGATATGCATTTTCGGGTCGGCCATGCCGCGTACCAGTTCCAACGTTTCGTCGTCTGACTTTCCAACGGCTACCACCAGGAAGTCGCACAACGGCAGAATAGACCTGATGGCTTCTACCACCGGGTAATCATATTGTAGGGCGTTTCGGATGAAGGTGAAACCGGCGACTTTCATTATTAGAAGTGAGAAGTGAGAGAGTGAGAGGTGAGAGGTGAGAAGTGAGAAGTGAGAGGCGTCCCGCTTGGCGGCTTTGATTTTGGATTGAGTTTTTCAGGTCAGGAATCGTGAGTGGTGAGTCGTAAATCGTGAGAAACGTCCCCTTTGGCTGTTCTTATGGTTTGGGCTTGGGTTTTCAGGTCTGGACTCGTGAGTGGTGAATTGTGAATCGTGAGAAGAGTATCATGTTTAGCGGCTCTTATGATCTTGGCTTGGGTGTTTCAGGCCTGGAATCGTGAGTGATTGTATATTCACGACTCACCACTCACGATTCCAGGCCTGAAAAACTCAAGCCAAAATCAAGAAAGCCGCCAAGCGGGACGCCTCTCACCTCTCACTCTCTCACTTCTCACCTCTCTTCCATAAGCTTTTCGGGTACATCCCTTCCTCCACCATCCGCCCCAGCGCCGCTTGCACCGTATCCTTGTCTTCCGGGTAAGTGACGCCGTACCACTGACTCTCGCTGGTGAGTACTTTGAGATTGATTTTACCGGACTTAATCAATTGATTGACCACTGTCGGTATGTAAAATTCGCCTTTGGGTTTGTCCATATTGGCTGTTACAAAAGCGCGGAACTGGGAATCTATTTCCTGCAAAACAGTAGGATGAAATCCCCAGAAATTCATGGAAACCGGTGTTTTATCGTCCAGAAAATGCCTGATTCCTGTTTCATCGATAAAATGAATGCCGTCTTCAAAGCGCTCGATTTTGGTGCGCTCCACCACATCGGTCAGGAAACCATCGGCGCTGACGGAACACACTCCGCGGGAAACGGAGCCGTTCTCCGACAAGGTATTTCCCAGGCGGTATGCCACCATGCCGTATTGGCCGGGTGTACAATCCTGCCGCAAAAAATCGGCAATGGCCTGAAAACTGTCTGCGCCGTAAAAATCATCGGCGTTGATGGCAATAAAAGGTTCCGTCAAATGCGCTTTGGCCGATAAAATGGCGTGGCCGGTGCCCCAGGGTTTTTCGCGGTGCGGTTTTTCATCGAGCCAGTCGAGGCCCGTTGTCATCTCCTGGAAAGCGTATTCGGTGCGGATCTGCGCTTCCACACGTTTGCCAACTGTCTCGCGGAACGCTTCTTCAATATCCTTGCGAATAACAAAAACGACCTTGCCGAAACCCGCACGAATGGCATCGTACACGGAAAATTCCAGGATGGCCTCACCGCCGGCACCCATACCATCCACTTGTTTCAAACCGCCATAACGCGAGCCGATACCGGCCGCCAAAATCAAAAGAGTGGGTTGCATCTGTTTATTCTATATTATTGATCGTGATTCCGTCAGGAAATTTTATCCGGGTAGAAAATCAGGTATTCGTTATTTTTTTACCCTGTGTACGCACACGGAACAAAAATTATATGGATGTTTGCATCTGATTCAAATTATCAATCACGGTAATTACCACCATCACCCGAATCAGGGTCAAAGTCGCAAAAGTATGCAGAATTCTACCACCCGCAATTCCAATTACCTGTACCAGATCAGTATCATCGGTTTGTTGTTTGCCGTTTTTGGTTTTATTACCTGGTTGAACAGTATCCTGATTCCTTTTTTGAAAAAAGCCTGCGAACTCAGCGACCAGCAATCCTACTATGTCGCCACGGCATTTTTTGCGGCTTATTTCTTCTTAGCCCTGCCTTCTTCGTGGATTCTGGAACGGCTCGGTACCAAAAACGGGATGGCTGTGGGCCTCGGCATTATGGCGGCGGGTTGTCTGCTGTTTATCCCGGCTTCTGATGCGCGGAGTTTTCCGATGTTCCTAACGGGTTTGTTTATCCAGGGCATGGGACTTGCCTTGTTGCAAACCGCTGCCAACCCGTATGCAAGCATTATCGGTCCCATCGAATCGGCGGCCAAACGCATCAGTATCATGGGGGTTTGTAATAAAATCGCCGGGATTATGGCCAACCTGTTGTTCGGCGCCATGCTGCTCAAAAATGTGGACGCTATCCAGACGGAAATTGACAGCCCTGCAACCGACGCTGCTCAGAAATTGACGCTGTTGAACGACCTGGCTGCCCGGGTGGCCCTGCCCTACGGCGTGATGGCCGCCGCATTGCTTTTGATTGCTGTGGTCATCAAATATTCTTCGCTGCCCGACATCAAGGAAAAAACCAGCGATACGGACACCGCCGATACAGCGCTGTCGAAAGGCAAAACAAGTGTGTTCCAATTTCCCCACCTGCTGCTGGGCGCGCTGGCCATTTTCACGTACGTAGGAGCGGAAGTGATGGCAGGCGACCTGATCACGATTTACGGCAAAAACCTGGGCTTTTCCACCGACCAGAGCAAGTACTTTACTACTTTCGGACTCATTGGCCTGCTGCTGGGTTACGCCGCCAATATCATCTTGATTCCCAAATACATCAAACAGGAAACCTGGCTGCTCGTTTCCGCGATGCTGGGTATTGTACTGACCGTGACCTCGTATTTTGTAAGCGGCGAACAAGCCGTGGCATGTCTGGCGGCCCTCGGCTTCAGCAATGCCATCATGTGGCCGGCTATTTTTCCGCTGGGCATCAAAAACCTCGGCCGTTTTACCAATACCGGTTCCGCTTTGCTGGTGATGGGTATCGTGGGCGGCGCGATTATTCCGCCGTTTTACGGCTGGCTGTATGAAAATAATATCGCCGGACTGGATTTCCGCTCTGCCTTTATGGTGATTATGGTGGTTTGTTATGCGTATATTCTGTTTTACGCGAAAGTGGGGTGTAAGGTGGGAATGCGTGAGTCGTGAATCGTGAATCGTGAGTGGAGCGCTGCCTGAGCATTTTGAGTGCATTAGCCGAATTCACGCGAATTCGGCTAATGCACTCGCTGTATTTGCGTGAATTTGGCGAATGCACTCAAAATTCTAGGGCAGCGCTCCACTCACTACTCACTACTCACAACTCACGATTCACTTCCCGGGTACTTCCACAAAATTCCGCGGCGTTTCATACAACCTCACCCCCAATTCGAGGTGTTCCGGCAGATGCGCCCGCAGGATTTGCCAGATGACCAGCGCGATATTTTCCGCCGTGGGAATGAGATCGCGGAATTCTACCGTATCGATATTCAGGTTTTTGTGGTCGAAGCGATGTTCTATTTCCTGTTTGATCAGATCGGCAAGCCAGCCCAAGTCGATCACCATGCCCGTTTCCGGGTCGATTTTACCCGTGACCTTTACTTCCATTTCGTAATTGTGTCCGTGGTAATTCGGATTGTTGCACAGGCCGAACACTTCTTTGTTGCGCTCGTCCGTCCAGGCCGGGTTGTGCAGGCGGTGGGCGGCGTTGAAATGGGCTTTGCGAAAAACGGCAACGTTCATGCTGGAGAGAAGTGAGAGGTGAGAGGGTGAGAAGTGAGAGATATAGCGCTTGGTCCACTCGATGGTTTAGTGTAATGGTTTGGGCAATGCGCCCGAAACACCAAACACCAAAAACCAAACACCCATAAAACCCGGGTTTTGCAAAAATGTTGGGAAAGAGGGTAACTACGCCTGTCAGCCTTACGTTTGTTTTGGATTACCTTCGCCGCGTGATGAACTGGGTTCTCCAAATTCATCATTTATAGTTCATCATTCATCATTCCAAAAAAAGTGCTTTTCGACGCCATCATCGGTCAGGACAGAACCAAATCACTGCTGCTCCAGTTAGCAAGCAGTGAGCGGGTGCCCCATGCCCTGCTGTTTCTGGGGCCGACCGGAAGCGGAAACCTGGCGCTGGCGGTTGCATTTGCACAACTGCTGCAATGCGAAAAACCGGATGCCGACGGTGCTTGCGGCATGTGTAATGCGTGCCACAAAGCCGCTGCTTTTGCGCACCCGGATATCCACTTCTCTTTCCCGACCGTGGGTACGAATGCCGTCAGCACGAATTTCCTGAAAGAATGGCGGGCCTTTTTGTCAGACAACCCCTACGCCGACATCAATACCTGGCTGCAGCGGCTCGGCGCCGACAACAAGCAGGGCAACATTACCAAAGACGAATGTAACGCCATTATCAAAAAACTGAGCCTCATGGCCTTTGAGGGGCGGTACAAAATTCTGGTGATGTGGATGCCCGAATACCTCGGCAAAGAAGGCAACCGGCTGCTGAAACTGATCGAAGAGCCGCCGGAACAAACTATTTTTCTGCTGGCCGCTGAAAACCAGGAAGCCATTCTGAATACCATTATGTCGCGTTGCCAGTTGGTCAAAACCGACCTGTTGAGCGACGAAGAACTGACGGAGGGATTGATGCAACACCGCCAGATCGACGCCGGCCGCGCCCGGCAGATCGCCTTTTTAGCGAGCGGCGATTTTGGCGCAGCGCTGGCATTAGCCGATAACCCTGAAAACGACGACGCCCATTTGTTGCTCGACTGGCTGCGCAAATGCTGGCGCGGCAACGCCGTGGAATTGGTGAAATGGACCGAGCAATTTGCCCAGTTAGGCCGTGAAAACCAAAAGCAGTTCCTTCAGTACGGACTACATTTCCTGCGGGAAATGATGGCCCTGATTGCCACTGGAAATACGGCGCTTCGCCTCCGCCCGGAAGAACTCACCACCGCCCAAAACATGGCAAAAGTGCTTGATTTTGAGAAGATTACACAATTAGCGGCCATTTTCAACGACAATATTTACTACGTCGAACGAAATGCAAATCCGAAGATATTGTTCCTGGATACGTCGATTGTGATGCATAAAATTTTTAAAAGTTGATTGGATGGAAAAGCTCCGCCGCATATTGGGAGTGTTGTTGCTGACAGGGTTGGTCGGGATCGGAATTTTTGCCACGGCATACCAGTTCAACGATGGAAAAATTAACCAGGCGGTCGTCGGCAGCATTTTCCTGGGCATGGCTTTCCCCAATTTTTTTGTAGCGGGCGTGATGCGCATGTTCAGACACCGGGCAGGATTTTATTTCTTGTGGACTGCCCTGGCCTGCGCCCTGATGGGTATGTTGATCCTGATTTTCAGGTAAATACCGGGGCGTTTTACAACTGTTTTTATCTTGTAGGCACTTGCAACATGGCGCGGAAATCCGGGCCATGTGAACCGTTCATTACAAAATCAGATGAATCACAGTACAAATCCCGGCAGTCGATATATCTTTACTGCCTCAAAACGCATTATTTTCTATTGAAACCGAAAAAACATGGGATGTGTTGGATGTTCTTGCTCCACCGGGAAAGATTCGGGAGGAGGATGTAAAAGTAACGGTGGCTGTGCCACAGGCGGTTGTAACCGCCACAATACGTACGACTGGATTACGGCGCAAGGCATAACAGATGCCCGTCAGTTCGATATAGTGGAGGTGAGTTTTAAAAACGGTTCGCGCAAAGATTTTTTTAAAAACCCTCCATTCACCCGCGCAACTACCGGCGACTGGGTGATCGTGGAATCCGTTTCCGGCGGATTCGACGTGGGTAAGGTGACGCTTTCCGGCGAACTGGTGCGCCTGCAAATGAAACGAAAGCGCGTCCGTACGGATGCCCGCTTATCGACCGTTGTACGCAAAGCCCACGAACGCGACCTCGAGCGCCTCGACGAGGTGCGCTCCGAGGAAAAAGGAGTGCTGATCCAGGCCCGCGCGATTGCGCGTACCCTCGACCTCGATATGAAAATCGGCGATGTCGAATTCCAGGGCGACGGTCGGAAATGCACGTTTTACTACACCGCCGATGGTCGTGTGGATTTTCGCGAACTGATCCGCCATTACGCCCGCGATTTCAAGGTGAAAATTGAAATGCGCCAGATCGGCGCCCGGCAGGAATCGGCCCGGATCGGCGGTTTGGGCAATTGTGGCCGTGAACTGTGCTGTTCTACCTGGCTCACCGAATTTAAAAGTGTCAATACCGCAGCTGCGCGTTATCAAAACCTCGCCATCAACCAGACGAAATTGTCGGGCATGTGCGGTCGCCTGAAATGCTGCCTCAACTACGAACTGGATACCTATATCGATGCGCTCGAAGATTTCCCCGATCGCGCCGAACGACTGAAAACAAACGCCGGCTTAGCTATTCTGATCAAAACGGATGTCTTCAAGCGCCTGATGTTTTATACCTACGCCGAAGACAGGAGTAAATTTTACGCAGTCCATGTAGATCAGATATGGGAAGCGTTGGATATGCTGAAATCCGGCAAAATTCCGGCCAGTCTGGACGATATTATCGCCATGGCGCCGCAGCTGGAATCCGACGAACCGGATGAAGCGGAACCCGATTATGAAAATGTGCACGATGTGATCCAGTTGCCCATCGAAAAACGCAAGAAGAAAAAGAAGAAGAGCAAGGGCAACCGCGACCGCTCTCAAAGCGCCGCCGCCGCCGTAGAAAAAGCTTCTCAACAAGACGATTTGTCGCAAAACCGCACTGCACCCCGTCGCGATGACCGCAACCGGCGCCCGGACAATCGCCCATCCCGCCCCGATAGCCGCCCGCCGGAACGCCGCAACGAACAAAGGCCCCCGCAGCAACAGCAAGCGAAAAAAGATACTGCTCCACCGCCGCCCAACCCGGCCCAGCGACCACCCGAAAACCAGCAGACACCTCCGCTACCCAAACAGGACGGATCGTCTTTGCCGCCTACGGGTGGTGCAACGGATAAAGGAGACAACAAAGGCAACAACAAGGGAGGAAACCGCAACCGGGACCGGCGGAATTTTAAAGGGAAGAAGTAAAAAAATGGGTTGATGAGGGTTGATAAAGGTTGATGAGGTTGATATTCATCAGCTCGAAAATGAAGCGATTTTACTTTTTTCGAGCTGATGAATATCAACCTCATCAACTTTTATCAACCCTCATCAACTTTTATCAACCCTCAT
>JAYSZC010000544.1:0-10186 GCA_043738235.1 Lewinellaceae bacterium
GTATTGGGATTCGATAAAGCCGGTAAATTTCCGCAGAAACTGCTGGTCGAGGTCGCCGATTCCAACAGGTAATTTACCCGGTTGCAAACTCCCGCTGAAAAGATTGCGCAGATTCTCCCGCCCTTGCAGCAGGTTTTTCACGATTTCGGTCAGAAAAACAAGGTTAAAAGGTTTTGTGACGTAGGCATCTGCGCCGGTCTGAATGCCCTCTATTTTTTGCTCCATCGTATTGCGCGCCGTGAGCAACACAATAGGAATGTGTGAGGTACGCAAATCAGATTTGAGCATTTTAGTCAACGTCAGGCCATCCCTGCCGGGCATAGAAATATCGGCAATAATCAGGTCGGGCACTTCTTCGAAAGCTATATCCAGTCCCGTATTGCCGTTGTCGGCCTCGCTGATCTGGTAGTTTTTGGCAAATTGTTGTTTCAAAAAATGCCGCAGATCATCGTTGTCTTCTATCAGCAACAAGTTATGGTTCGTTTTTTTACTGGTAATAGGTTCTATAGCGGTTTGCTGATTTTCTTCTTCAAAAAACAGCATTTCTTCGTCGTAAGACACGCCGCCTGTTTTTTCTTCCAGCAGTTGATCTTTTCTGAAATGCGCATTGCCGAGCGGAAGAGAGACTTCAAAGCGGGCGCCTTTTTCAAGTTCACTCCAGATTTCAATATTGCCGCTGTGCAGCCCGACCAGTTCCTTAGATAGGGAAAGCCCCAGCCCTGTGCCTTTGGTTTTGTGCGTTGTGCCCTGATAAAACCGTTCGAAAGCGTGTTCGACATCTTCTTTGGACATGCCTCTTCCATTGTCTTCCACTTTTACAATGGCTTTACCGGCGATTGGATCGACAATGACCGCAACCTGGATTTTACCCGTACCATCAGCTTTCGTGAATTTAAAGGCGTTGGATAGCAGGTTGAACAGGACTTTATCCAGCATATTTACATCGAACCAAACGGGCAGCGTTTTTTCAACTGAAAAAAAGCCGAGTTCGATATGTTGTTTCCGGGACATTTTCCGGTAGGCCTCTACGATTTCTTTTGTGAAAGCCACGAGGTCGTTTTCACTTGCCCGTACAGCCATTTTTCCGCTTTCTATTTTCCGGAAATCCATCAACTGGTTGACTAAGCGGAGCAGCCGGAGCGCATTTCTTCGCACCATACCAAGATCCTGCTTCCCGTCTTTTCCAATTGCCCCGGTATCGAGCAGGCCTTCGATATATCCCAAAATAAGGGTTAGCGGAGTTCGAAATTCATGGGAGATATTGGTAAAGAAGTCAACTTTTGCCTGTGTAGCGCGGCTTAGTTCATCCGACATCTCTACTATTTGTTGTTCGTGCTCCAGCGCCTCCCGGGTTTTAATTTCGAGGTTTTTGTTTATTTCTTCTTTTGCACGAAGCGATTTGAGCAAAATACCGCCCAAAACAATTGCCAGTAAAAGGCTGAAAACCAGGATAAGAATGTACAAGCGCTGGTTCCGGTAAATAACGTTCAGGTCTTCCACCGCCTTTAATTGTTCATCAATGTTGCGTTGCAAACTTTCCACTTTTTTCATTTGCAAATGCAGAATACGCGCATTGTCTTCATTGATAACAATGGTTTGCAGCGCATTTTTTTTGTCGTACGGCAGGTTGTTCAAAATGGAGAGCGCCAGCCGGATGGCTTCCGCCCCACCGGTAGGATACAACAGCGAAGCGTCCAGTATCCCGTCTTCTACTGCTTGTATCCCCTGACCGGTTCCGGGGATGCCATCAATTCCGACAAAAAAGAGATCGCCTGCGCGACCCAGTAAACCGGCCTCTTTCCAGGCGGTTTCGGCAAGCAAGTCGGTATGGCCAAAAACGACGTTTGCTTCCGGGTGATCTTTCATCATTTGGATCAGATTGCCCGTATCATTTTCAATTTCCCCTTCCACTTCCACCACACCCACGATTTCCATATCCGGAAAATTTTGAATCCCATCCCGAAAGCCGCGGTCGCGCTCAATTGCCGGAGAAATGGTCATCCACATTTGCAGTTCAATGATTTTAGCCTTGCCATTCAATTGATTGGCGATGTACCGGGCAGCCGTATGACCTATTTCGTAGTTATCGCCGCCGATATAAGCCGTGTATTGCTCCGAACCTGTTTTCCGGTCTATTAATATAACCGGAATACCCATTTTATACACCTCTTCCACAACAGCCGTGAGGGGCTGCGATTCATTTGGGGCAACAATCAACAGGTCGATCCCGGATGCCGCCAATTCCTGGATTTGCAGTATCTGCTTTTCACTGTTTCCATCCGCAACTTTCATTTGAAATTCAAGCTCCGGATGAAAGGCAAGCTCCCGCAACATTTCCTGATTCATCACATCCCGCCAGGCATCATCGCAACACTGCGAAAAACCGATGCGATATTTTTTATAGGGCTGTTCATTATCCGAGCAGCCGGCCAGTGCCAGTATCGCAATAAGGAATAAAAAAAGGTTCGTTCTGGACATTTTCTGAATACGGAGCGGCAAAATTGCTAGCTCCCATCGGAACAAAGGTATCAAATGCATACACGAATTCAGCCGCAATGGGCGAATAGCCCTTTGAACTATATCCATAAATCATTTTCAGGCGCACTAATATCGGAATATTTAATTATTAATAAATTCCGATATTAAGAAAAAAGCCATACCTTTGTGGATAAGTAAAAAGGCAAAATAGCAAAGCGCAGAAAGCAATGTAAGTCAATGAGTTACAGAAGATTTTGTGTTAACTAATTTTGCAAATGCTTGATTGTCAACACTGATAACCAATAACTCATAACGGATAACTATTTATGAAGTGGACAACATACCCTTATGATTTCAAGGGCCTGGACAAAATCCTTGCGCGGGTACAAGACAAAAAGGACCAGTTGGATATGCTGCGTCCCTTGCCCGAGCCAGTGCTACGCAACCTACGAGACAGCCTCTCCCTCGAATGGACCTACCACTCCAACAGCATCGAAGGCAATACCCTTTCGCTGATAGAAACCAAGTTGGTGGTGGAGGATGGTATTACGATCCAGGGCAAATCCTTACGTGAGCACTTCGAGGCTGTGAACCACCAGGAGGCGGTGGAATGGGTCGAGGGCCTCGTGTCGACGAATGAGCCGTTGCGCAACGGGGATGTACGCACTTTGCAAAGTGTAGTGCTACAAAAGATCGAGAAATCGTTTGCAGGGGTTTATCGGACAGGCAGCGTGCGCATTTCCGGGTCAAACTTTGTGCCACCGGATGCACTGCTGGTCGAGGAGTTCATGGACGAGTTGATCAATTGGTTCAATGCTGCCGGGACACTACCACCGCTGGTCAAGGCTGCCATTTTTCACCATCGGTTTGTGTGGATACACCCGTTTTTCGACGGCAATGGCCGCACCGTGCGCCTTTTGATGAACCTCTTCCTGATGCGGCAGGGCTACCCGCCCGCCATTATCCTGAAGCAAGACCGGCGCAAATACTACGAGGCGCTCAACCGTGCCAATAAAGGCACCTACGGCAAATTGCTGCTGCTTGTGCTCCAGGCAGCCGAACGTACGCTGGACATTTACCTCGGCAGTGTGACTTCCCGTGCCTACGCCGAATATAAGCCCATCGTGGACATCGTACAAGAGGCGGACATTCCTTATAGTCAGGAATATGTGAGCCTTTTGGCCCGACAGGGCAAGATTGCCGCTCTCAAGGAAGGCCGTGACTGGCTCACTACCAAGGCCGCCGTGGAGGCGTATCGGCTTGGGCGCGACCGAAAACGGTAAGTAAAAGGGCAAAAATAGCAAAGAGCAAAAAGCAATGTAAATCAATAAGTTACATTGCTTTTTGCTTTTTGCCCTTTGCTATTTGCTCTTTTAGTTGTCGTCAAACCATCAAATATTTCCAAAGGTCTGATAAACCACAAACCCGAACTTGTTCACTCAAGGGGTAATCTGTGGAATGCGGGACCACAATAAACGAAGGCGGGTTCCCTAAATCATTTAACGCCAGGTGATTGCCTTTGCTCATGGAAGGATTAGCAGACATTTTTATTTCAATAGCCGCAATGGGCGAATGGCCCCGTACTAACACCAAATCAATTTCAGAGCCATCTTTCGTTCTGTAAAAATAAGGAAGTATTGACGGAGGCAGGTTCGCGATAATTTGTTGTATTACATATCCCTCCCAGGATGCTCCGGCAATCTGATTTCCAAATAATTGATTTTTCTCAGAAATACCCAACAGGTTGTGCAACACACCTGAATCGCGAAAATAAAGTTTTGGCGTTTTTACCAAACGTTTGCCGACATTGACATACCAAGGCAATAAAAAACGAATAAAATAGGCGTTTTCCAGGTAGGCAAGATAACGTTTAATAGTTGGCGATGTCAAACCCATTGAGTTGGCCAATGTACTTTGGTTCAGCAAATTCCCATGTATTCCTGTTAGCATCTGTAACAATGTTTGAAGCGTTTGAGATGGGGCGGTCAATCCAAACTGGGGTAAGTCCCTTTCAATGAAAGTAATCAAAAAATCCTGAAGCCACTGGAATGCAATCTGTTCATCCGACGCAAAAAGCGCTGGAGGAAATCCCCCAATCAACCAGTTTTTTTTGAAATCGCCGTCAGGTAATTCTCTGCAATGAAATGGGGTGAGTTCGAGGTAAGATATCCGACCGGCCAATGTTTCTGAGCTTTGCCGCAGCAATTCCGGAGAAGCAGATCCCAAAATGAGAAAACGACTCGGTTCGCGGCGTTGGTCAACCAGAAACCGAAGCAATGGAAATATTTCAGGTTTCCGTTGCACTTCATCTAAAACGACTAAATTTCCTTCATTCTCTTTTAAAAACAATTCAGCATTGCTCAATCGATTCAAATCTGAGGGCAATTCGAGGTCCAGGTAAACCGACTTGCGCTCCAATTGACGGATGATCGTTTTTGCCAAAGTAGTTTTTCCCGCTTGCCGCGGACCGGTTATGGCTACTACAGGAGAAATAGTCAATCTTTGCTGTAATATTGGTTCGATAGAACGTGGGTAGATCATTTTTGACGACAAATTTAAAATTAAATTTTAAATTTGTCGGGATAATTATTAATAATAATTTACGACTTGCAGATATCAGTAGGCGTCAAATGCCGCGTTTACGGCCGATATCATTACTTACATCTCAAAAAAGCCATACAACAAGAATTATTGCTCGATTTTACCCCCCAATAAGTTTGTAAACAGCAAAAAATATGCAACGCCGACAATTCCTCTCCCAAAGTACCCTCGCCACAGCCGCCCTGCTCACGCCGGCAAGTCTCCTGTGTAGTGCTCCCGACAACCGCCCGCTCGGCATTGCTTTGGTCGGGCTGGGCAATTATGCCACCAACCAATTAGCGCCCGCCTTGCTGCAAACCAAAAATTGCCGCCTTGCCGGCATTGTCACCGGTTCACCCGAAAAGGCCGCCGCCTGGAAAGCGAAATACAATATCCCGAATAAAAATGTGTACAATTATGAAACCTTCGACCGCATTCGCGACAACCCCGACATCGATATTGTGTACGTCGTATTGCCCAATTCGATGCACGCGGAATACACCATCCGGGCGGCCAGGGCAGGCAAACACGTGATCTGTGAAAAACCGATGGCGCTCAACGTCCGCGAATGTGAACAAATGATCGAAGCCTGCGCAGCGGCAAAAGTCCAACTGGCTATCGGATACCGCCTCTACTACGAGCCGCATCACCTGGAAATGCGCAGACTGGGCGTCGAAAAACCGCTCGGCGCCGTCAAAACCGTCGAAAGCAGCCTGGGCTTTTCAATGGCCAACCCGGAATCCTGGCGACTGAATAAAGCCATGGGCGGCGGTGGCGCCATCATGGACCTGGGCGTGTACTGCATTCAGGGCGCCCGCCGGACGGTCGGTGAATTGCCCGTTGCCGTGACGGCACAGGGTTATGTGCGCGACACCAAAGTGTTTAAGGACATTTATGAAATGATGATGTTCCAGATGGAATTTCCCGGCGGAGCAGTGTCCAATTCGACCACAACATACTCCTCTTATGTCGACCGGCTGTATGCCACCAGCGATTATCGATGGTTCGGTTTGCAACCTTCCTACAATGCAACCGGCGCAAAAGGAATATCCTCGGAAGCGCCGATTGACTACAAAACACCTGATTATCAACAGATTGCACAAATGGACGCCTTTGTGCAAAATATCCGGGATAACACGACGCCGGAAGCATCGGGGCAGGAAGGAATGCTTGATTTGAAAATTATTGAGGCGGTTGTGCAGGCGGCGCAGAAAGGACAGCGGGTGATGTTGAAGTGGTAGGAATTAGAAATGAGGAATGAGGAATGAGGGATGAGGAATGAGGATTGGGTTTTAAGGCTCCCAAAATACAGTATTTCCATTTATTGAGTGGCTATATCATTCCTCATTCCTCATTCCTCATTCCTCATTCCTTTATCGAGTGGCTACATCATCCCTCATCCCTCATTCCTCATTCCTCATCCCTTAATAATCTTTACGGCTCCCGACACCCCAATATCGCTGATCAGGCGCAGTGCATATACGCCGTTTGGCAAATGAGGGGTTGAAAATTGAAAAGAATGTGCGCCGGGATCGACCTGCATCGCTCCTTTGCTGAGTACTACTTTTCCTTGTGCGTCCATCAGTTCAAACCTGCCCTGCCGGAAGGATTTGTCACTGGCCAATACCCAGTTTAAAGAATCGCCGATGGGATTGGGCGCCACCTGTATTTTTAAAGCGCTGTTCACCGGGTTATGTACGCCGGAGGACTGCCCTTCCACCACGGTAATGGTTTGATTGACCGAAAAGTTTCCCAGCTGTTGTTCCTGCCCGGAAGGCCATTTAATATGGATACTATCAATCTGGGTACCCGTTCCGAAACCGAAATGCGCAGTCAGGCTGTTCTGGCCGCAATAGCCCGACTGGGCGCTGATGTCGCGCAATTGTGTGACCGATTGTCCGTTGATGACAGCCTTCACACGGATTTGCGCGCCGATAGCGGCCTGGTTGGAATTTACACCGATCAACTTGATTTTCAACCAGTTATTTCCATTGTTACTATTTATAAAAACGCTGTGGTTGGGCTGAGCGGCGGCGCTGTTTCTTTTGCAATTGGCCACCACGAGGTCTGGGAAACCGTCATCATTCAAATCGCCCCAGGCTGCGCCGTAGGAACAGGGCGTGAGGTAGGAAGGCAAACTCGTGAGGTCGCGCGTAAAACCGCCGGCGCCGTCATTTTGGTATAAAAAATTGTTGATCGTACCGCTACAGAAACCGTTGGCGACAAAAAGATCGAGGTCGCCGTCGTTGTCATAATCCGTAAAGGCGCTGCCGAAGGAACAACCGCCATCCGTATTGACAGGCCCCTGTGCTGCTGTGGTGAAGCCGCCGTTGCCGTTATTGATAAAAAGCCGGTTGTTTTCCGGCGCGAAATTGCCCGAATTGCCCACAAAAAGATCGAGCAAACCGTCGTTGTTCACATCGCCCCAACTGGCTGTGATAGAACTCAGTACTTCCGAAGTAGCGGGGTCGTTGCTGACTTTGACAAAACCGCCGTTGCCGTTGTTGCGAAACAGGTTGTTGATGTGCTGCGATTCGCGGGTGACAAACAAATCGAGGTCGCCGTCGTTGTCATAATCGGCCCAGTTGGCCGAACGGCTGGCAGTGTTTTCGTTTAAAACAGTTGCATTGATTTTTACAAAACCATTATTGCCCGTATTCCGGTACAAAAAATCGCGCAAGTCGTCGCCGCCGCTGTTGGTGATGTACACATCCACTAGTCCGTCGTTGTCGTAATCGCCGAAAGCCGCCGTTTCCGAATGCGTTCCGGTGTTGCCCGTCACTGCATCGGGCAGGTGTGTAAAAGTTCCGTTCCCGCTATTCCGGTAGAAAAAATTGGGCGCTCCATACCAGGTGACCATGTAGACATCGAGGTCCCCGTCGTTGTCCGTATCGGCGAAAGTAGTGCCATCGGAAGGGCTGTGATCGAGTACGATCGGGTTGTTTTGTACCGCCTCGAATACGCCGCCGAGGTTGAGGTACAATTCGTTGTTTTGCCCTGCCTGCAAGCCATTGGAAATAAACACATCGTCGAGGCCGTCGCCATTGACATCGACGATGTTGACGCTGCGGCTGTCGCCGGGTGTATTGCTAAGCGGTGAATTGGTAAGTTGGGTAAATTGTTGGGCGGGCAATGCCATTCCCGGCAAAAAAAGGCAGCAAATAAGTTGTTGTCGCATGTGCAGAAGTTTTGAAGCAAAATAGGCGCTTCCGCAAGGCCTGGTATTTTTTATTCAATCAACGCCCTTCAACTCCGGTTAAAAGGCGGTTTGCTCCCCCGTAAATGGTTGGGTCGATTGCATTCCGATTCTTTTTTCGCTAATACCTTTGCAGCATGGAATGGATAGACAACTACCGGGTAAGACACGTGCTTTTCTGGTTTCTGTACTGGCTGATAATGGGTTTTATCGGCGGTCGCTATGATTTGCAGTTCGGAAGGGCTTATGCGCATGAAGCCATCGAACTGCCGTTGCGCATGTGTATGGTGTACGCCGTTTTGGCCAGAACGCCTGTGCTCGGTAAAGGCAACTGGTGGCGCTGGCTGGCTGAAGTGTCGGGCATACTCATATTGGCCACCTTTGCGAGCCGGGTGTTGATGTACTGGGTCATTTATCCCGCTTTTTATAAAGCCGATTACAGCATGACTTTTTGGGCGGAAACCAGGTTCATCTATACTTTTTTGGACCTGGCGCTGACCCTGTTTCTGGTGCTCTCTTTGCGATTTGCCCGGCAATACATGGATTTTTCAAGACAAAAACAGCAATTGCTGATTGAAAAGGCGACGGCTGAATTGAATGCCTTGCGCAACCAGACCAACCCGCATTTTTTATTCAATACCCTGACCAATATTTACGCGCTCGCCCGGAAAAACGCCCCGGAAACCGCCGATGTCGTCCTGCGGCTCTCCCAATTGTTGCGTTATATCCTGTACGAATGCGCTGCGCCTACCATTCCCCTCGAACGCGAATTGCATATCATTCAAACCTATATCGAGCTGGAAAAACTTCGTTTCGGCACGCGACTCCAGGTGTCGTCGCAGCAATCGGTGGACGACCTGCAATTCCCCGTCCCGCCCCTGCTGCTGCTGCCCTTATTCGAAAATGCCTTCAAACACGGCGCCGGAGAAAGCCGTTTTTCCATTCAGTTGGACTGGGAACTCCGCCTGCAACAAGGGCGCCTGCATTTTAGCATCAGCAATTCCGTAGAGCAGGCGGAAGCCCGGGAAGAAGCATCTACGGCAGGTATCGGTCTGCGAAACCTGCGCCGGCAATTGGAACTCCTGTACGGCCCCCGCTACCAACTCGACATGCTGGAAGAACCGGAGCGATTTACCGTAACCTTATCGATACAACATGAATGAAACCCTGCGTTGCCTCATCGTTGAAGACGAACTGCTGCCGGCTGAACTCTTGAGCGATTATATCCGGCAAACTCCCTGGCTTGAGCTGGCCGGCATATGCACCGACGCTATTTTTGCGATGGAATGGTTGCGCCGTGACCCGGTGGACGTTATTTTCTTAGACATTCACCTGCCGCAATTGAAAGGACTTGATTTCCTGGCAGTATTGCAAAACCCGCCCTTAGTGGTGCTGACCACGGCGTATCACGAATATGCGCTGCAAAGCTACCGCTTTGATGTAGTGGATTACCTGTTGAAACCGTTCGATTTCCCCCGTTTCCTTAAAGCGGCAGAAAAACTACACCGTCGCCATACGCTGCGCTATCCGGCTCCCGAGGCTATTTTTGTTAAAGTAAATAAGTTACAGGTCAGGATTCTGTTGCAAGACATCCTGTACATCGAGAGTTTGAAAGAATACTGCAAAATTCATATCGCCGAGCGCTCCTGGCTGACGCAGGCTACCCTGACGGAAATGGAAGCCCGCCTGCCACCCGATCGTTTTTTGCGCATTCATCGATCCTATATCATTCATTTAAAACAAATGACAGCGTATGCAGCCACGGAAATTGAATTGGGAAAAGTTTCGCTCCCGATCGGAAAGACGTACCAGGAGGAGGTGCAGGAGTATCTGGGGAAGTGGGGGAATTTATAGAGGTGAGAGGTGAGAAGTGAGAGAGTGAGAAGTGAGAAGTGAGAGACATCCCGCTTGGCATTTTGTTATAGGTTAAAC
>JAYSZC010000545.1:0-10179 GCA_043738235.1 Lewinellaceae bacterium
GCACTGTTCCAATAGGGGTATCCAATATCCGCAACCAGGTTGGAAATGTAATGATGGGAAATATTCTTTTGAAGGAGTTCGTAGGCAAATGTGTCCAGAGACTGCTGTGCATCGCGACCGGAAAGCCTTGGTACAACATGTGGATTGTTGCGGGATGCGAAAGAAAAATCAAAAAAATGGATTTCAGTTGGAGATGTAAGGCGATGACGAGCCTCCTCAAAACTGATCTGCTCTTCTTCAGATTCCGAATTGAAATCTTTCTGACAGGAAAAAATACTTAGGCAGGCAAAAAGTAATAATAATACAAGGCCCCGATTGGAGCAGCGATAAGCTAGCATAATGAACTTTGTGTTTTGACGGATTTGGAGCCTCTGCCTCGCGCGCCGGTGGGGTAACCGTAGCCGTCGGGTGAAAAAATAATAAATTGTTCTCTTTTAAATAGCGTACTTACCAGTGATATATGATAAGGTAATTTTACGCACGCTGCTGAATAATTGCTTATTCAATAGCATACAGCAAACATAAGATGCCTTTATTTATGCTTTTTTGCTATTTAGTGGAACCTTTATTTATTTTTCCATTCTTTGTGGAAAGAACAGGAAGAAACAACCCTTTGGCATATAAATTATGGAAAACAGAGCTTCATTTATTCAGAAAAACCTTTTCGCACATATTTTAGCTCAACAAGGAGAGCAGACAACCGTGTCTGTATTGAGCGAAGTATTACATCTGAATAAAAGCGCAGTATACAATAGGATGAGCGGAGCCAAGATGTTACGGTACGATGAATTGCTGTTACTCTGCGAATATTTCCATATCGCACCCGAACATGTCCTGCCTGCCCGCAATGGAATTTCATCTTTCCAATTGGAAACATTAGCGAGCCCAGTTGCGAATTGCAGGGAGTACTTACATACACTACTTCAGCATTTTAAAACCTTCGAAGGACTGCCTCAACTTCGTATTTGGTTTTGTACCAATGAGTTGCCATTTTTTTACCACATGCAATTTAAGGAACTAGCTTTATTCAAGTTATTTACTTATGCTCGCATCAATTGGCAGCTGCCAGTAGAACAAATCTTATATGAACAGTTGGAGATTCTTTGCAATCACCAGTATGATATGGCAAAACAAGGACTAAAATTTCAATATCAAAACAAACATTTTGAACGCACACCAGGAATGGGTACGTTAGATCTCTATTATAACGAAATCGCGCCTACTAACATCACACTGTTAGCGGAAAGCAATACACTAAAAGGTGTATTTACTGTATTTGATGATCCTAATTTTATGTTTAATGGTGACGAACAATTTTATCATTACACATTGAACTGGTTGAAAAAATTACGAATGAAATCGACCAGAATTAGCGAGGAGGCAGAGCATACGCGTCGCAGTTTTTTCAATCATTTTACTAATCGTATTGAGTTTTATAGGCGCGGAATGTTTTGAAACACCCACCTCATACCCTTAATTCCCGTTCATTTTTTTTGTAAGACAAGAAGAGCAAAAAGGCCAATAGAATCAAACACAAGGCCATGAACACCGGAATCAGATGATACTTGCCGCAATGATAAAATCGAGGCCGTTTTTAGCTTGTACGGAAAGCTCAAGCCGGAGTTTGTCAAATGTTGTTTGATCCATCATAATCAGGCAATTATTGCACCCGCGTCCAGTATTGCGTCCGATAAAACGGTCCCAGGTATCCGCGTACCACCAGTGTATTGGGATCGCCTTCTTTGAGCCACATTTTGCAGCTGTACCATTTTCCTTTTTCCGGATCGAGGATATCGCCGGATTGCAGCATACCGTCTTTTTGAGTCATGTTGACCAGCAGAATCATGCCCATCAGCGCCTGGTTTTTGCGTTCACCCGGGCATTTTTCACAATGGGTCGGAGCGTTGGCTCGTAGCAACTTGCTTATTTTTCCATACATTTTTCCGGTGCCCTCATAAATCTGGATATGACTTTTGGTTTCGCCGGTTTCGTCATCTGTAGTTTTCCAGGTGCCGATGTAGGACTGCGCCCGGATGGTGCCGACAGCACAAAATGCAAGTAGAAAAAGCAGTTTTTTCATCAGAAATAGTTTTTTCAGTGATTAATTTGATTTCAATGATAACGTTCAAATGATTCATTTAGATGCTATTTCAATCATGGTCATCCCAAAATCTTTAAATCAAGATCCCGCGGGGCGCGGGGCAAAGAAAAAGCCTTGCCGATCAAAGTCAGTAGGCAAGGCTTTTTAAAAGGACGCATCAAAAAATTAGTTGGCTACAGCAGCCTGTTTTTTGATGATAGTCTTGAGTTTTTCTAATTTCGGACGGCTTTTACCGTGCGAGCCACGCGTAATTTTGCCGCGTTTGGTTCTTGCATCACCTCTGCCCATGTGTGGTTAGATCAGTTGAATGTGTTGAAAAAAATTGGATCGTTGTAATAAGGCGGCAAAGTTATGCAGTTTTTTGCCAATAATGCGTGTTTTGACCAGGTCGAAAAAAAATGGCCGTGGATTTGCAACTCCACAGCCATCATTATAGTGGTTTTTTTATTCTTTATCGAAGCGTATTTCCTGAATACTCAGGTTATTGCCATTTACTTTCAGATAGAGATACACCCGGTAATTGCCAGAAGCGCCTACCAGATTACCGATACAGTATTGATCGCTGTTTTCGCGGCTGGTACCTTTATGTACCTGGGTGAAAGACTTGGGCTGGTTGGAACCGAAAAATGAACGGATCACCTCGGTTGCCTTCGCTTTACTATATGTTTGCTCCTTATCCTGAATTGAAATTTCAACATTGTCGGCAAAATATTTTGAAAGCGCGTCAGCGTTACCATCGCTCAAAGCAATTGTGATGGCATCAAGACTTGGATTACCTTGACCGGCAAAAGCGATCGCAGGGGTTAATAGCAAGAAGAAAAGCAGATTTTTCATTGCGTCAGTTGTTGATTTGATGTTCGGAGGAACGAACGTTTGAATTTTAAACGTCATTCTTAAACAATGTAACTGTCAATAGTGACTTTTTAGTGTCAATACAAAGTTAATGCCGTTTCTTCCCGGTATAAGATGTTGAGTGTTAAAGTTTTAGAATTTTAACAATCTGGCTGTACTTCTTGCCATTTACGGATAAAAAGTACGTGCCGGCTTCCCAGCTATCCGTTGGTATCTGATGCTTGCTGATTCCGGCAGGTAGGGCAGGTTCCGAGGACCAGATCAATCTGCCGGACAAGTTGTAGGCTTTCAAACGGTACTGCCCGGCCAATGGGATATTCAATTCCAACTGCGCCACATCGCGTACCGGGTTGGGGCTGATGCCGGCAAGGGGGGCAGATGATATCTCCTTTTCGCCCGAAGAAAGTGTAATTTCCTCAAAAAGCCGGAGCGAAGTATTGGAAGCGCCATCTCCGTCGCTGTTATCATTTCCATTGACGGCATTTCCGGCGGCGTAAAAAGTCACGCTACCCGTCCCGGCTGTCGGAGCCGTCCAGCGCACATTAAAGGTGTTGGATGCGGAAATGTTGGCATGTTCGGCGTAGGTGCGCCCATTGCTGATGGTAGCGATTTTGTAGTTATTGGGATTTATGTCGCTGAATCCGTCGAGATCGATGTTGCCGGTATCGCGAAGCGCGATCATCTGGAAACCATAACCCGCCAAACCCGACCCCGAGGCGTTGATGCTCACCTGGGCATTGTATAATTTGCCCGGCTTATAATGTGTAATGGCAACACCGCCGGTGTCCAGCACCTGGACGAAGACGATGGAATTAAAGGCGCCGTCATCGTGGCATCCGGTACAAGTGAGCGGGGCGCCGTTCAGGGTTTGGTCGCCGGGTGCGCCGGTATTGCCCGCGCCCGATTGAGAAGCCCTGCCATTTTTGTTGCCGGTCAAGGTTAGCAGGCCGATAAATGCCACGAGGAAAAAAACAGAAAGACGGATTTTCATTATAAAAACGAAGATTGGAAAGAAGGATGAAAAATGTTGCTGCTGCGTTGCACAATGCTTGGACAGCGAATGCCCGCAAAAGTTGAAATTCCGGCGGGAAATAAATGTATATTTTCATCCAAATGCCCAATTCATTCAACAACCCACCGTTGGTAAAATAAAAATCCCGAATTTTTCTTCGGGGAAGAAAAATTCGGGATGAATCAGGTAATCTGCATCAAGTCAGGACTGTGCTTCCAACATGGATTTGGCACTGTACTGCAGGATGTTGTTCAGCGTTCCGGTAGCCGGTACAAACTGAACTTTTGGAAACTGGGCTTTTGCTGAAGCCAGACTGTGAAAAACGGCCAGCATTTCAATATCGTCTTCCAGCGAATTGGTCATTTCAGTAACTTCCTGAGCAGACAGTTCATGGTAGAGAAATTGTACCAGAGCATCGTATGTGTATGTTTCTTCCATAGGCCCTTAAAGGCATTTTAAAAATTTATGATGTTAAAAACGGTAATTAAACAACAGGCAGCGGCGGTATATTGCTTTCCAGCGGTTAATATTTTGAATTTTAACATTAGACAAAGAAATCATCTCATTTGCTTATCCTGATTCAGGATGAACAGTTGATGCTTGATGCAATCTTCGTGGAAATAGTTGTCTGCTTCCGCACAATTAGCGGATATCCCATTTTTTCGTTTTAAAAAAACGAACGATCAGGTACAAAAGTAAACCTGCCGGGCCGGTGAGCATGGTGAGCAGCAGGCTGGGAATAACAAAAATATGCCCGATTTTTAGTTGCCGGGCATCGTGTGTTTGCCAGGTACCCACCAAAAGGCAAAACGACAAGTAATTGAGCCAGCCGGTCAGCAGCATTTCCTTGCTGCGGAATAAATTTTCAAAACCTTCCAGGGATAAAAAACTCCCTCCCCCATCGCTGCTGGTCAGGTAGCGAAAGGTGAAAAAGGCGGCAGCGATCAATAAAACAGTAGCCGAACCGAATGCGATCGGCTCCGTAAAACGCCCGTTGGGCGCCAGAATGAGCAGCAGCCAGGGTAGAAAAATGAGAATACTCGCGTACCAGTAAAAATTGTCGGCAGACATGCTACAGTTAGTTATCAGTTATTAGTTATTGGTTATCAGTGTTGATAATCAAGCATTTAAGTATACTTCACGCCGCTAGGTTTTGTACATTCGATTTGATTAAATTCTTTGCAAATGCTTGATTATCAACACTGATAACCAATAACTAATAACGGATAACTACTTAGTGCGGCGCAGATCAGGCAATTTTCAGGCTCAGATCCAGCGGCTGGGCGGAATGTGTGAGGGCGCCCGCAGAAATATAATTGACGCCTGTTTGGGCGTATTTCCGCACATTGTAGAGGGTGATACCGCCGCTGGCTTCCGTTTCAAACAAATCGCCTACCATAGCAACGGCTTCCGACAGGATTGGAATTTCAAAATTATCGAACATAATGCGGGTGATACCGCCGATTTGAAGCACATCTTCCACTTCCACCAAGTTGCGCACTTCTATGGTAATACCCAGTTGAAGGCCCTTTTCCTTCTGGTATTGCTGCGCCCGTCCAATGGCATTGTGGATACCGCCCGCGGCATCGACATGGTTATCCTTTATCATCATCCAGTCGTACAGTCCCCAGCGGTAATTTTCGCAGCCGCCTATTTTGACCGCCCATTTTTCCAAAAAACGAATCAGCGGGGTCGTTTTGCGGGTATCGAGCACTTTTACCGGCAGGTCGCCCACTTCAAAAGCAAAACGACTGCTTAACGTGGCGATACCGCTCATGCGTTGCATCGCATTGAGTACGAGGCGTTCGGCTTGTAACAGGGCGCGGGAATTACCTTCCACCTCGAAGGCGACCTCGCCGAAAAGCACATCCGTTCCGTCGGGTTTATGGACGGTTACCTTTGCTGTCGGGTCAATGTGTTTAAAAATCTGTTCTGCCAATTCTACGCCGGCTATCACGCCGTAGTCTTTAACTTTTAAAACGGCCCGGTTGCGTTTTTCCGCCGGAATAGTTGCAAGTGAAGTGTGGTCGCCTTCCCGAATGTCTTCGTATAAACCGGCTACGATAAAGTCGTGAATCTGTTGATCGGTAATTTGTGCTGGTCGCATTATTTAAAAAACTTTGATAGAGTAACAGGGTGATTGGAGCATACTTTTTACTTAAAAAAGTATTGAAAATCAATATGTTGTACAAGAATTATTGTGAACTGACCTTGTCTGCTAATTTGTTTTCCACTTGATATTACAGCCGCCCGAAGCCCGCTGAACGGAAGAAACCGGCAGGCCGGCTAAAACGGCGTTCAGCGCAGCCCGAAGATCACCGCCGGTGCTGGGTATAGGGTTGCGTTTGGGCCGGCTGGGGTCGAGTTGTCCGCGGTAAACCAATTTCCGCCGGCTGTCGAACACATAAAAATCAGGGGTGCAGGCAGCATCGTATGCACGTGCAACAGCCTGCGTTTCGTCGTAAAGGTACGGAAATGTATAACCTACCGCCTGTGCTTGTTCCGGCATTTTATCGGGAGCGTCTTCGGGATAGTTGTCGGCGTCGTTGCTGTTGATGCCGACAAAAGAAACGCCGAGTGGCTGAAAGTCGGCAACGACCCGTACAATCTCCGGGTTGACATACAATACATACGGGCAATGGTTGCAAAGAAACATCACCACCGTAGCGCTGCCTTTCGGCAAATCGCCGAGCCGCAGCATCCGGCCTGTGGCAGGTTCGGGCAATTCAAAATCCGGGGCAATTGTTCCCAGCGGAAGCATATTTGATTCTGTGTAAGCCATTTTTTTGTTGATAAAGGTTGATAAGGGTTTATAAGGTTGATAAGGGTTGATGAGGGTTTATAAAAGCCACTCAAAGAAATGGTTCATTTTCGAGCGGTTGTATTATCAACCCTCATCAACCTTATAAACCCTCATCAACAATAGTCATTTACATTGCTCATTAATCCCTCCCACATAATGCCGTATGATACCGATTTCTTCCGCCAGTTCGGCGCCTTTAAATCCTTTGATGTCGTTTTCTGTGATGTTTTTTTGATATTCATCCAGCAAAGGTTTACTCAGGGGGCTGTATGACCAGTGCCATTTTTCTTCGTGGTATCCATGGGGGCGCCCTGCCGTGTAGGGTTGGCAAAATCCGTATTCATGGGCGTGTTCACTCAGCCAGGCATACACGTTCTGATATTTTCCGCCGCTTTCAAAAGCCGCATTGTTCAGGTCGTTCAAATCAATATCGCTGCCCCAATGGTGGCGCGAGGAGCCGGGCATGGATGAGAATTCAAGGATTTTGAGGGCGCGGTCTTTTGGCAGCGGCGCATCTTTGGCAAAACGTTCCCATTTTGCTTCCCAGATATTTTTTTGTTGCCCGAAACTGCGCGTGGAGGAAATGATTTTCAGTACAATTTTTTCCTTTTGGGCAGCGGTCCACATTTTTTTGAATGCTTCAAAACTTTCTTTTCGGAGCATCATGCCAGTTCGATCGGTATAGGGTTTGCTGACTTTTACAAAATCAGGGTGGGTAGCCGGATCAAACTTGCCCAGCAGGTAATCGCTGCCGGCATGCGGCACAGTTGTGACTGCCGAGCCGGCAACAAGTGTAGCAGCCATAGTATCGCCGGATGCAGGTGCGGCTACTCTGAGCGGCACACCACTTGCTTCCGATGATGGGTCGCTTCCCTGACAAGCCTGAAAAAAAAGGCTGATCGCCCAAAAAAATATATACATCTCGTATTTCACCGTTTTGTTAAAATTGAGTATGTGTTTATGTAATTCGTCAATATTAGTTTAGATTAAATTCTTTACAAATGCTTGATTATCAACACTGATAACCAATAACTAATAACGGATAACTACTACTCAGCGTTTTCAATTATTTTTTTCAAGCCTGTTTTAGTTTGTGTACCCGCTTCGCTCCACAACAACTTCCCGTTTTTATACAGCATAAAGGTAGGAACGCCCATTACTTTCATTTGTACGGCAAGGTCCGTATTCTTGTCCACATCAATTTTCACGATCCGCACGCGATCTCCCAACTCGGCCTTTAATTCATCCAGCACAGGAGCCATCGCGCGGCAAGGGCCACACCAGGTAGCCCAAAAATCAATGAGAACAGGCACTTCAGATTGTATGATCTGATCAAAAGAAGCCGTCATATTAAACAAGTTTTTAAATAATGAAGACCCAAAACGGGCGCAAGATAGGGCTTTGTTGTTACCTGCCCTAAAGCGGTTGAATACAGAGCGAGAGCGGCTTTCCGGCTATTTTTGCCGGACAGCCCGGAACGAACTTCGATTTTTGACCACTCCTGTTATTTCAAACTTTTCTGTACAAATCCTTTTTTATGAAAAACGTTCGATTCCCCTTACTTGTTCTGTCTTTATGCCTCGTGTTGCCGCTCATGGCCCAAAAAGAAGAGAAAAGTGAAAAAGCCATCAAAGCCGTCATCAACCAGTTTTTTGAAGGGCTGGAAAAAGGCGATACGGCATTGCTGAAAAGCACCTGCACCAGCCAACCGATTCTGCAAACCTACATGGCCGACCGCGATGGCAAATGGCAGGTATTTACCGAAGATTTTAATGAGTTTGTCACATTTGTCGGAACGCCTACCAAGGACAAATACAAAGAACAAATCGAATTCGACGCCGTTCTGAGCGAGGCTTCGCTGGCAAGCGTCTGGACGCCGTACAGGTTTTACCTCAACGGTAAAATATCGCATTGCGGCACCAATTCTTTTCAGTTGGTGAAAATGGAGGAGGGTTGGAAAATCCAGTATATCCTCGATACGCGGCGAAAAGCTTGCAAGTAAAAGTCCAGATGTGATGCAGGTGCGCTAATTTTGCATGATGAAATATTTATTCCCTATCCTGCTTTGGAGCGTTTTTATCGGGAAAATATACGCTCAACCTGCCACATTCCGCCCGATTACACTGAGTGAGAGCCTGCATCTCGCGCTCGAAAACAGTGCGCAACTGCAGAAAGCCCGCCTGGATCGGCAAGGCATAGAAAAACGTATGCAGGAGGGACGCAGCGCTGCATACCCCCAGATCAGTATGGGGTTTGGAATGGATTACCTGCCGGTGCTGCCGACACAACTCCTTCCGGGCCAACTGTTTGGAATGGCCGATAATACATTCCTGCCGGTGCAGTTCGGTCAGCCCTGGCAACTGACCGGCTCCATCCAACTGCATCAGCAACTTTTTAATGAGTCGATGCGGAGGGCTATCCCTGCGGCCAATGTCACCAGAAATATCTACGATCTGCTGATTACCCGTTCAGAGGAAGAGGTGCTGTTCACCACGGCAACGGTTTTTTACCAGACCCTTCAAACGGAGCAGTTGCTGCGCGCCATGAATGCCAATCTCGATAAATTAGACGCCCTGCAACGTATGGCAGAATTACAACTGGCCAACGGGTACGCCATTCCAACGGATGTAAAACGGATCAAAGTGGCCCGTACGAACCTCGAAACACAGCGCCAGAATTTGTACACGGCCATCAGCGGCCTGCGCCAAACCCTGCAATTCCTCTGCGGCGTTCCTTTTGAAGAAGCATTCGATCCGATGGAAGAAATGTCGGCGCCGGCTGCCGACTCGGCGCGTTGGCAGGTGCTAGCGCTGGAGCCGGAAACAACGACCGAATACCGCCTGCTGCTGCACCAGGTAGAACTCAACCGCATTCAACTCAGCAGCCTTCGGGCCGAAAGACTGCCCAACTTTAGCGCCCATGCGAGCGCTTTCACCCAAACCTTCCGCCCCGACGCGAATTTTTTCGACCTCGACAGGCGCTGGTACGGAGCCGTTGCTTTTGGTTTAAAAATGCAGATCCCGATTTTCGACGGCTTCCGGCGTTTACATAAATCGGGTTTTTTAGCCATTGAAGGCCAGAAATTAGCCGAAGACCGCCGACAACTGAACAGCGCCAAAGGCCTGGAATTCAGACAGGCCCGCGAACAACTTCAAAATGCATTGCGCTCCCTGCGCACCCAGACAGATAATGTTGGGCTGGCCAGAGAAATCAGCGATAAACTGCTGCTGCAATACAAAGAAGGCGTTGTGCCGCTGACCGACCTGCTGAATGCTCAAACGGCCCTTTCGGAAGCCGAAACCAACTACTGGCAACAGGTATTTACCTACAAACTCGCGGTTTTAAAGCTGCTGAAAACTACTGGGAAACTGGAGGAATTGAAGGAAAAATAGGAAAGATTTGGTGATTTGA
>JAYSZC010000546.1:0-3830 GCA_043738235.1 Lewinellaceae bacterium
CCGAGTACAACGGCGGTTATCCGGCATCTCTGAAAAATGTGGTGGATGTATTGTATGATGAGTGGCGTCGCAAACCCCTGGCGATCTCCACGGTGTCCGACGGCATTTTTGGCGGGACGCAGGTCATTACCTCCCTTCAGTTTACAATGTGGAAAATACGCGCCTGGGTGGTACCGGCCATGTTTCCGGTACCCAAGGTGAACGAAACTTTTGACGAAGCAGGCAACCCTGCCGACAAGGCCGGCGTGGACAAACGGGCCGATGCATTTCTGGATGAATTGCTGTGGTGCGTGGAAGCGAAGAGCCGAATGGAACGCGGATAATGCGGAGAGAGCGGATTACGCGGATTTTTAAAATTGTGAGGAATTTGGCTACTTAAACTATTCAAAACTCCATAATTTTTACTTAAAAATCTGCGTAATCCGCTCTCTCCGCGTAATCCGCGTTTCACTCTTCTTCCTCAATAAACTCCACTCCGTGTTCCGCCAGTTCCTGCATCACCGGCTCGTACACCTCCGGCATGATCGGAATATTCACGCCGGTGGTGCTGATTTTGCCCAGCAGCAGCAGTTTGACAAAAATGCCCAGCGGCAGGCCCACCAATTTGGACATGGCGGTATCGTGGCCATTGGTTCCTTTCATAACCAGGGTGGAAGTCAGTTTCTTTTTGCGGCGGTTCAGTTCGTATTCGAACACGTGCTGCATAATGACCATATCCTTTTCCTCAGGCCCCAGCGCCCATTTTTCGAGCAGCAGGTTTTCCAGAATCAGCGAAGGCGTAGCGTTCTTCAGTTTGATGCGGCGTTTGCTGAAAAGTCCGAGCCATTCCAGTTTTTTCATGATTTCGCTGTCCGGCTCCGTTTCGATCATTTTTGCGACGCGGTCTTTCACCGAGCCGGTATGCTGACTGATGCCGAGGAAGGCTTCCATCAGGTCGTGGTAGGTGAGTTGGTCGGAGTCGACAATCGGGAAAGTAGCGTCTGTCAGGCCGATGCGGACGAGCGCATTCCAAGCGTCGCAAAAACCGCGGTGGCGGATGGTTCCGCGGAACAAGGTTTTGATGTCCTGCAAGCCGTATGCTTCCCGGTACAGCAGCGAGTCGCGGTTGGCGTACACCTCGAATTCTCCCATATTGGGAATATTTACAATGCGGTACTGCCGGAAAAGCCGGCGATACGGAATGTATTTGAGTTTGTTGTCTTCGAGAAACTGCGCAGTACCCTGCCCGGCCAGTACCACGTTGCGCGGATTCCAGCTGAATTTGTAGTGCCAGGGGTTGTCGTCGCTTTCAGGCGCCACCAAACCGCCGGTATAGGAGTAAAAAGCGGTGATTTTGCCGCCCTTTGCCTTGATCTGGTTGATGCGTTGCATGGCGCTCATGTGGTCGATACCCGGATCGAGGCCGAGTTCGTTCATAAAAACAAGCGCCCGCTGCCGCGCTTCATCGCCCAGCCGGAACACCTGTTTGCTGACGTAACTCGCCGTCACCATGTGTTTGCCGAGAACGATGCAGTCCTGCGCCACGTCGAGGTGCATCTGCGGGGGCAGCAGCGATACGATCACATCGTGCCGGTTGATGATGTCTTTGCGATCATTGGGCTTGGAAGCGTCCAGCCAGATCGCGCGTCCATTGGGATGGCCGTTGATTTTTTGCTGAGCAAGCGCCATGTCGGCATCGCCGACCGTGACAAAAAAGTTATACTGTCGGGCTTGCTCCAGAATGTAATTGATGAGCGCCGTAGCAGAACGGCCCGCTCCGATAATAAGAAGGTTTTGCATTGTGGTATGTCAATTTTCCAAGGGGTGAAGATAGGGAAGTTCGTTGATACGATGGGGCTGCAACGATCTATCCGTTTAATTTTTATCGTCTATTGGGTAAGGGTCGACAGCAATAACAAGCGTTTTTTGAGAAAAAAAGCAGCGTGTAATTATATTTTGAAACAAAAAGATTTCACAAACAAATGGTTGATACCTGCAATTTAATTGAATTAATGCTGCCAAAATGGTTATTATTTTTTCTTTTTAAACAGGTTATGTGTGAATGTGCGTCATTTTAAATTTCACAAACCTGAAAAAATGTTTTCCCCTGAACCAACCGAGAGGGCCACTTTTGTACCATAGAAAAGACACGGAAAGCCGTATCAAAAGTGATGCGGACATGTGTTTTGGATATGTTCATGGGATTTCAACTTCGAGGCGCATTAAACGGCGGGGAATTGTTCAACAGAATGACTCCCCGCTGCGCCAAGATGTCTTACCCGACCCAATGTGATAGAAAAAGAGTAAGTAAAACGAGGTGTTGCCGTTTTCATTTTGAAAAATTGTTCAAAATAAATCCGGAATTCAAAAAACACCCGATATTGCGCCCGATTTTTGCAATTCAAATAATACTTTCACACAATCTCTTTTCTCCGCTTATGCCTAAACCTGTTACAATTAAAATCAAAAATGGCACAGTTCGCGTATCCAATACACGATAATCTTGCCAGACTCCTTTGAACAGGCCATTTTGAAAACCACTTATTCGATTACATCCTTTTGGATTATATTACAGAAAGTCCTGTCTCAAGCGGCAGGACTTTCTGCATTTAAACGCCCACCTTTTTCTTCGTTCTCCGCCCTCAAGTCTATTCTCTATCTTTGCAGCGCTCCACACAAAAACAGTGGACTGGAGCGAGCGATCTGTATCTCCCTTCAAACACATACCACGCACTACTTTGCCCGGAACGGGTATTTTCTAAGAGACATGAAATCAACCATTTGCGTTCTTTTTTTCTTTTTTTCCTGCGCTTTTAGCTATGCGCAAGGTTCCGCAACAGACACCACTATCTACGATGTGGCAGAAACGCTACCCTACCCGCTTATGGTAAGCTGCGACCCGGATCGGCACCCCGGATGGACCCTCGACAGCATTCGTCGCTGTGCGGAAAGTCAGTTACTGAGCATCCTTTCCAATAATATCCGGTATCCCGTGGAAGCGACCGAAGCCAATATTCAGGGCACGGTGGTCACTTCATTTGTCGTGGAAGTCGATGGCAAAATGTCGAATTTCAAACTGCTGAAAGATATTGGCGGAGGCTGCGGGCCGGAGGCGCTGCGCGTCCTCAAGGCGTTTGACGAAGCAGGTCTTCGCTGGCAACCGGCGCAGATGAATGGGAAACCAGTGCGGATGCGGCAGTCCTTGCCGCTGCGCTTTCGGCTTCAGGAATCCCTGCCTTATTATATAGGAGAGCAAAATGACACGATTTACACCTCCATTGATTCGCTGCCGGCTTTTCGCGGGGGTATGGATTCGCTATCCCGGTTTGTAATCAACCGGCTGGATTACCCTGCCGCTTTTTTGGACAGCTGCAAAACCGGCGTGGTGGAAATGAGCATTCTGATTCGTCCAGACGGCGCTATTAGCGTAGATAACCAGCTGGATTTCAATAGTTTAGGTTTTGATTTCCAATGGCAGGCCATTCGATTGGCCAACCGCACTTCCGGGATGTGGACGCCCGCCTTTTATGGGGACAAACCGGTGGCTACCACGCTGCCCCTCCGGGTTGTGTTTAAATCGGACAAACGCGGCTGTGCTGCGGCCAATCAGCGCTTCGACAAAGCAACCCTGCTGGCCAATGAAGGCGCTGAATTGATGGAAAAAGACCAGGCTGACGCCGCGATTGCCAAATGGACGGAAGCCCTGAAATTACAACCCGACAATACCGAAATCATCTACTACCGCGGCACGGCATACCTCAACATGAACAAACGTGACGAGGCTTGCAAAGATTATAACCGCATCAAGGAACTGATGGGTGTGACCTGGTTTGAGCCGGTCAGACGCCTGT
>JAYSZC010000547.1:0-3830 GCA_043738235.1 Lewinellaceae bacterium
CCAATACAAGCTTGCGACGGACCGGTAATGATTGGAACAGGGAATTGATTCATAATAACATTCACAGGTCCGGCGGAGAAGGGCATCCTTCAGTAGTGAGCATTGCCACTGAATAAGAACCGGCTGCCGATGTCACAAGACTTTGTCCCATTTGTCCACCCGGCGACCATTGATAAGATGCGGCTGCAGGAGCCGTCAGCGTTGTTGAGCTTCCCTGGCAAAATGAGAGTGTGCCGGTTATTACTGAGTAGGACGGAACAGGATTTATAACGATGGAAGAGCTTGTAGAACTTACACAATTGTTACCATTGGTAACAGTCAGTGTTACCGGAAATGTACCTGCCGAAGAATAAGAAACAGACTCTGATGGATTCGAAGATGAAGCCGGCGAGCCGCCCGTAAAAGTCCATGCATAGGTACCGCCTCCTGAGCCGGTAAAATTAACCGAAGTTCCCTGGCAGGCTGATGAAGGTGCGGTGATGAATGGTTGCGGCTGGGCAAACACAGTTACCGGATAGTTCACTGGAGTTGTAGCGCATGGCGCAACCACTGTGAGAACCACACTGGCTGATACATCGACAAATCCTGATGCCCATTGAATGGTTGCGGAACTTCCACTCGTAGAAGTAACGCTGCCTGCCGAAGGAGGGGAGACTGACCAGGTGTACGTTGTATTCGCAGCCGAAGTACCAGAAAAGGTGAACGCATTGCTGGTGTTTGCACAAAAAGAAACTGGGCCTGAGATAGTTGGTACTGTGACAACAGGATAGTCAGTTACAGTCAAAGTACTTGGACCTGAGGTGCAGAAAGGACTCGCAGAGAATTGTTGCTGAACAGAAATACCATACGGCCCATTTGCATTCCAGGTAATACTGATGCCCGGACTTGGACCTGTAGCGGTTGCAGGAGTTCCACCTGTTATTGTCCAGCTATAATCCACATTCACCGTGTTCGGAATAACAGCATAATTGTAGGCGCCGCCCGGACAAATTGTTACATCTCCCGAAATTGCAGAAGGCATCGGAGGAGGACTGAGAACTACGACGGTTGTTGTTGCAACATCATTACAAAAAATTCCCGCAGGCGCAGTTGCGATTACCTGGTAAGTTCCAGGGCCTGCGTTCCAGGTGTAGGTATCAAAGGAAGAAGAGTTCGTTTGTAAATTGCTCAAGGTATTATTTGCCGGAGTGATCACAGACCAGTTCACATTTGCAGGAGCGAGCGTATTTGCGTTGAAAGCATTAAAGGGAGAACCTGTATTCGCCATATCCAAACACAAAGAAACAGGTCCCGATAAGCTGAGTGTGGGAAGTACATTTACATTTATCGTTCCTGCACCAGAACAACCGGAAAGCAGGTTGGTATAATCTACGGTGATAGTATGCATACCCTCAGATGTGTCATCAAAAAGTACCTGTATCTCGTGGGTTCCTTGTCCGCTTACTAATTGCGCAGGCGGAGGAACATTCCAGGTATAAACATTTCCGGGAATACAAGGAACAGAGTATGTTGCTGTGTTTCCAACACAAACAATGGTAGCTCCCGAAACTGGTAGTGTTGGAGGAACGATGGGGACAAGAACGATAGCCGGATTATTACAAAAGCCGGGGCATCCCGGTACACTTAAGGATACGGTACCAAAGCCGCCAGGGGGATTCCCCCACGCCACCATGATAGAATTTTGGTTTAAGGGAGAAGAAATGATAGTTCCTCCCGTCACACTCCATACATAAGGATTACAAACGGCAGTCGTTGAATACACGGCAATATCTCCCGCGCAAACGACCGAAGGACATACGATTTCCGGAGCGGGTAAAGATTCAACTTCCACCGTGGTCGTCAGCACTTGAGGGATACCGCAACTACCCGTGGCGGTAAAAGTGACCGTATAGGTTCCTGCGAAATTATATGGATGAACAGGGCTTTGCTGGGAAGAACTGAAGCCATCACCAAAATCCCAAAAATAAGAAACAACGCCGGTGCTTTGGTCAATGAAATAGACTGACTGACCTAAACAAATATGGATCACACCCGACACCGGAGCGGGAACAGTGGTGAATGCCGCCACCGAATTATCGGGAACCACGGTGACCGTTACCTCATCAGTTGAAACGCAACCGTCAGCATTCGCAACAGTTAATGTATAAGTTTGAGTGGTGGCAGGGCATGCTACCGGATTCGGGCAAGCCGTACAACTCAATCCTGTGGAAGGACTCCAGGAATAGGTAATTCCCGAGTTGGGATTCGGATTGCCGACTGAATCAACGACACTGGTATCGGCAGGTGCGCCTAACAAAACACAAGCGCCCGGGCAAATAGTTACATCATCCCCAGCATTTGCAACCGGAAGGGGGGAAATAAGAACCGTCGCGTTACAGAAGATTGAGTCTCCGTTCGCATCCATAACGGTGACGGAATAGGTTCCTGCCGTGCTTACCGTGATGCAATTGGTGGTGGCTCCCGTGCTCCACAAATAGTCGGCAGCGCCTGGAGTCGTGCAAAGCTCGGTGGATTGCCCCTCGCAGATGATGTTATTGCCCGTGATGGTGCAGCAGATTGGCGGGAAAACCGTGTACGTGCAGGGGGCGCTAAAATTGAAGCTTCCGTCTATAGCCTGCAAAGTCACTATTGTCTTAAGCACGGGGATGGTGAAAATTTGATACAACGCAGTAACTGCAATGTCCTGTACAGCCGTGCAGTTGTCGCTCACGGTGGGGGCTGGATAGACCGGGTCGCAGTTTGCGTCCAAAGGCACCGTTTGATTCTGCGGGCAGGTGATGGTGGGTGGGAGGTTGTCTTGCACGAGCACATAGCCTGAGCAGATGATCAAGCTTCCCGATGCCGAATTGGCGGCATAGATAATGATGGGCGAGCCAATGTCTGCGCACGTGAAGGTGATGAACTGGCTGAAATTCGTGCCATCCCGGCTGACCGAACAGAGGTTGTAGTCATAGGGACCGCCTTCCAGAAGGTTGTCAGGGTACAAATCAAAGATACCATTCTGTCCCAGCGAGACCTGGATATTATCATTACAGGCGGCAGTGTTTGTTGGGTTAGGCACGGGCGGGTACGGGGGTTGCCCAAAAAGCGCTGATGCGCCGAAAAGAAAAATGACCAGGGCAAGCAGGATGCTCGATTGTTTTCCCAGTTTGGGTGCGGGCATCGCACAAAGTAGAGTAAAGATTTTTTTCATGACAAATGATTTTTTTTGATTGGCTAATGACCGGGTGACTGGCGGTCACCCGGTCATTTCGCCGGTTGAGTAAAAAGCCATCAATTTTGCACCACCAGTCGAGCCGTCATTACCTTGCTTCCACTTTCCAATACGACCGAGTATAGTCCTGCCGCCATGCTATGCTCCCGGATGGAAAAATTCCAGATTTGCTCGCCCACTTCTGTTTTTTGCTCCCAGACCTTCCGCCCAAAAGCATCGTACATCCGCAGGAAGCCGCTTTCAGCGTGCAATCACAAACTGCTTCACCGCCTGCCCCTCCGCCGTCCTGACAGACAAGAGGTAGATGTCGCTTGGTAGATTTCCGCTTGCCAGGTCAATCCGTTCCACCGCATCATGGTTTTCAGCGAATGGCTGAATGAGCCGTTGTTGCCCCAAATGATTGTAAATGGTCACTATAAGGGATTCATCAAGGTAGCTCGTCAAGTCAAGGAACATTTCATTTCCGGCCGGGTTAGGGTAGATATTGAAATCATCCGAAACACCGGTTTCTGCTTCTTAGCGCCGCGCTTGGTGTTTTTTTCAACACCAAGCGCAAACGTACAGCAGGATTTCTTGCATACTTCCGACCTTTAATGACAAAAGCGTATATCCATAC
>JAYSZC010000548.1:0-3829 GCA_043738235.1 Lewinellaceae bacterium
TGGCGGAAAAATTCTTTCCCGTAAAATTCCTTTGCGCCGGCGTAGCCTTTCACATCGTTCCCGTAATCCGGGAAAAGCTGCAGAGATGCCACCTGCCAAAGCATGGTATTGGCCGTTTTCAGGGAATCGAGTAAACGCAGTTTCCGGGAACTGAGCGCGGCGCGTTGTTTGTCCAGGTTCTTATCGGCTAATTTGCTACGCAGCATATCGCTTTCCTCCCTGATTTTTACAATGTCTTTTTGTAGTTTTTCATACGCCGTATTGATCGGGGAACCGGTTGTTCGCCCCAATTCCATGTACTGCGCCTGGGCATACAGTTTGATTTCGGGTTCTTCCCCCAGAATCACTTTGGCAGCAGCCACCTCGTTGAGTCCCACACCATAAAAACGGGATTTAGAGGCAGGCACATTCAGTACAAAAGCGCTGTCGGGCATCCGGCGGCCGCCCCGCGCGATGGCGCGATTGCCCAGACCTCCCAGTTCGTAGAGCGTGATGCTGTCCACACCAGCCGGCAAACCGTAGAGGTAGCAAATTACCTGCACGGCAGCAGATTTACCCGCAGTCGTTTTTGCGGTCGTATTTTTTTGAGCCCAAAGTGTTGCAGGCAGCAAAATGAGTAGAAGAAACCATTTTTTCATGTTGAATGTCGGATTTTATCCCGCCGGAAAACATCATCCCAACGGATTTTTAAATAATCATTGCACAAAAAGTGTGCAAAAATAAGTCATTTGGTCGTGCCGAAACGTTGTCGGAAAGTTAATGCGTGAATTGTGAGTGGTGAGTCGTGAGTGGCGTCCCGTTTGGCGACTCTTGTGGTATGGCGCCCAGTAAAAAACTGCACATTACAATGACGCGCAGCAACGCCTCCCGCTGAATCAGGCGCCGTTTCTCTCCTTCCGAATGGAAAATTTCAGCAATATCGACGCCTAATTCGTTGACAACACCGGTCATTTGACTGGCCTTGAGTAGAAAATTAATTTTATGATAAGAATCTCAACGTTTTGGCGAATTTTGCAGCTGTTTTACGAGCCGTACACAAGCAGCCGCAAACAAGCGTCCACCTATGATTTCCAGTATTGTCCGCGATATTTCCCGAGCTTTCAGCCCCGAGTTGCCTCCCGAACTGGGCAACCTCGATCAGCACCTCGACTTCATTTTGCCCCAAGTGATCGCTTATGGCGAAGACCTGGTGGAATTGGAGTTCTGGCTGGGCAAACGCTGGAAAGAAGTGCGGGATGACGAAGGTTTCCATGAATCCATTCTGCATATTTTTAACCCGGGCGGCGAATACCTGCTTTCCCTGGACGGCAATATTGTCAAAGGCGGCTGGCGGCAATTGGGTACGTACAACACCCTGATTATTGAAATGAGCGGCCGAAGCGAACTGTTTGATCTGCGCTTTATGAATGGAGATTTTATGATCCTGACCAAACATGGCGACCAGCAACGCAAAGGACAACGCGTGTTTTTTTGCCTGGTACACGAACCTTCCGCCAAAGGCAGCGGCGGCGACCTGGATTGGCGCAATGTCATGGAAAAACTGTACAATATCTGGCGTGAAAACAGCCTGAGCGTATGGGCCTGGATCTTTTTTATTATTCTCTTAGGCATTATTATTTACGGATCGGTAGATTGACAAGGCCGGTCAGGCAACTTTTTGTGTTACCAATTGTCTCCTTCGCTCTACTCTCTTTTTTGACCTGTTTCCCAAAGAACGCCTTCAAATTATGCATACCCTCGATTGGATGGTGCTGGTCGGCACCCTTGCGTTTATTGTCCTGTACGGTCTTTGGCGCAGCCGAAAAGCCCGGGAAGTGAGCAGCGACGATTTCTTAGCCGGCGAACGTAAACTTCCCTGGTGGACGATCGGCCTTAGCATTATGTCGACGCAAGCCAGCGCGATTACTTTTCTCAGTACGCCCGGGCAGGGTTATAACGACGGCATGCAATTCGTGCAATTCTATTTCGGGTTGCCCATCGCCATGATCTTTCTGGCCATTTTTATCCTGCCCGTTTATTACAAATTGCACATTACCACGGCGTATGAATTTCTCGAAAAACGCTTCGATCTGCGCATGCGTTCGCTCACAGCCATTCTGTTCCTGATTCAGCGCGGTATCGCCGCCGCCATCACCATTTATGCACCGAGTATTATTCTCTGTGCCGTTTTTGGCTGGAATCTGGCACTTACCAATTTTGCTATGGCTGTTTTTGTGGTTATTTACACGACCACCGGCGGCAGTGCCACCGTGAGCCGTACCCAGGAATTGCAAATGGGCATTATGCTCGGCGGACTGGTTACCGCCTTTTTCCTGATCCTGTACAATCTCCCGGAAGGTGTGGGCCTCAGCGAAGCATGGAAAATTGCCGGGGTGACCGGAAAAACCCAGGTCATCGACTGGAGTTTCAGCTGGGGCGACCGCTATAATTTCTGGTCCGGTATTTTGGGCGCCACCTTCCTGTTTCTGTCTTATTTCGGTACAGACCAAAGCCAGGTGGGCCGCTATTTATCGGGCAGGTCATTGCAACAAAGTCGTTTTGGGTTGCTTTTTAACGGGGTGGTCAAAATACCTATGCAATTCCTCGTGCTATCCGTCGGCGTCATGGTTTTTGTATTTTTTCAATTCCAGCGACCGCCCCTGCATTTCAGCGATACCAACCGCCTTAAAGTGGCCGGTTCTACCCAGGAGGCAGCTTTTGAACAATTAGAAGCCCGCGCCGACAGCCTGTTTTTGATCAAAAAACAGGTGCTGAATGACTTTGCCACGGCGCTCCAAACGGATGAACCGGAGCAGGAAGCAACAGCGCGGTTGCGTTTGCAGGACCTCGAAAAACAGCGCAGTGATCTTCGTACCGAAGCCGAAACACTCATCAAAGCCGCCGACCCGGAAACGGATACCTCAGACAAGGATTTTGTATTCATCCATTACATTCTGAATTATATCCCCAAAGGTATTGTGGGCCTGATGCTGGCCATGATTTTCTGCGCTTCCTGGAGTAGTACCGCGTCCGAATTAAGCGCCCTTTCTGCCACCTCCGTTTCCGATATTTACCGCCGCTCGCTCGTGCAGGGCCGCGACGACCACCATTACCTGAAGGCCTCCAGATGGGCGACCGTGTTATGGGGAGCGTTTATTATGGTCTTTGCCACCTATGCCGGTTTGTTCGACAACCTCATTCAGGCTGTCAATATGGTCGGTTCCATTTTTTACGGAACCATCCTCGGTATTTTTTTTACCGCTTTTTTTCTAAAAAATGTTGGCGGGCGAGCCGTGTTTTACGCCGCCGTCATCACCCAGGCCATCGTGGCGTATTTGTTTTTTTACGTTGATAAAAACCCCTATTTGTGGTATAATCCTTTAGGATGCGGTTTGGTTATGTTTTTGGGCTGGCTGCTGGAACATGCTTTTTCGTTTGGAAAGACTACAAAATGACGATACAGGACAAATTAAAAATGCACGATCAGACAAACTAAAATTGGAATGGCCTCGTTTTTGTAGGATTAACCGATCGACACATACATCTTTCCACCAAAAAAAGATTAATCCTATGCTTATTCTCGCATTCCTTTTGCTCCTTCTGGTTCTCTTTGGTAGTAATATGCTCAAAGAAGCACAGGTTCAACGCAGACATTAATCGGAGGCCTGCCGGCACTCCGCTATTCTTTAACCATATAACAGGAGTCAGTCCGAATCGTCGGACTGACTCCTGTCGTTTTGAAGGGGGGCTGAGCATCAAAAGGTTGATGAGGTTGATAAAAAGGTTGATGAGGTTGATAAAAAGGTTGATGAGGTTGATAAAAAGGTTGATGAGGTTGATAAAAAGGTTG
>JAYSZC010000549.1:0-10141 GCA_043738235.1 Lewinellaceae bacterium
TGCGGGATTACAATATTTTCATTCCTTGCGGATTACACAACTTCAGGTTGCGTATGCGCGGAAGAATAAAACCCTAATTCTGTATACTGTCTATTGATATTGGGATATTGAGATATTGGGATATTTTATTGATAATCACCAAATTGAAAGCAATATCCCAATATCCCAATATCCGCCCTTTTTTCCCTTTTCCGCGTAAATGCTTGAGCATCAACCCTGATAACCGATAACTAATAACTGATAACAAATATGGCTAGTTATTTCAATGAAAATACCATCCTGTTCTACGATGGACAGATGATGCCGGCGACGGAAGCCCATACCAACCTGTACGGTCAAACCCTGCATTACGGGTACGGTGCTTTTGAAGGGATTCGTAGCTATAATACGGATCATGGCCCACGCATATTTAAAGCCCGCGAGCACTACGAACGGCTGATCCGCTCTTGTGAGTTGCTGGGAATTCCTTTTGCGTATAGCGTGGAAGAAATGACGCAGATCAGTTATAACGTGCTGAAAAGCAATGGATTCAGCGATGCGTATCTGCGTCCGCTGGTGCTATGCGACCCCAGTATGACCCTCATCAACGGTCAGTCCACACGGCTTGTCATTGCCGCCTGGGAATGGGGCGCTTACCTGGGGGAAAAACTGGTGAGCCTGAAAATCAGTCCCTATTGCCGCCCGCATCCGCGCTCCGTACACATGGAGGCTAAAGCGGTCGGGCATTACGTCAACTCCATCCTGGCGACTTCGGATGCCAGAAAATCCGGTTATGACGAGGCCCTGCTACTCGATTGCGACGGTTATCTGGCCGAAGGTCCGGGCGCCAACCTCTTTTTTGAAAAAGACGGCAAACTGTACACGCCTGCACTGGGGCACATTTTACCCGGCATAACCCGCGCAACGGTATTTAAAATGTGCCGGGAACTCGGTGTCACCGTCGAGGAAGGCCGCTATACGGCGGAAGACCTCTTTGAAGCCGACAGTGCCTTTTTCTGCGGAACAGGTGCGGAAATAATCGGCATACAAGCCATCGACCACAAAGTTTTTAAACAAGCATGGACCGACTCGATCGGGAGCAAACTTCGCCAGATGTACCTCCTGCTCGTTCGTGAAAAAACAACTCAACCGGCAAGCATCGAAGCATGAGCGAACTGAATAAATATAGCCGCACCATTACGCAAGATCCGACACAACCTGCCGCACAAGCCATGTTTTACGGCATCGGCCTGACGGATGAAGACCTCGCAAAAGCGCAGGTAGGCATCGTCAGCATGGGCTATGACGGCAATACCTGTAATATGCACCTCAACGACCTGGCGCGCGACATCAAAATAAGCGTTTGGGAAAATGACCTGGTCGGACTGATTTTTAATACCATAGGCGTGAGCGACGGCATGAGCAACGGTACCGACGGGATGCGTTTTTCATTGGTCAGTCGCGACATCATTGCGGACAGCATCGAGGCGGTTTGCGGCGCACAGTATTACGACGGACTCATAGCAGTGCCGGGATGTGATAAAAATATGCCAGGCTCGATCATTGCGATGGGGCGTTTGAACCGTCCGGCCATCATGGTGTACGGCGGTACCATCGCGCCGGGACAGTGGAAAGGGCAGGATTTGAATATCGTTTCTGCTTTTGAAGCGCTGGGTCAAAAAATTGCGGGCGCCCTCGACGAGGCTGATTTTAAAGGAATTGTCATGCATTCCTGCCCCGGGCCGGGCGCTTGCGGCGGCATGTACACCGCTAATACGATGGCTTCTGCTATCGAGGCGTTGGGGATGTCTTTGCCGTATTCTTCTTCCAATCCGGCGCTGAGCGACGAAAAGAAGCAGGAATGCGCCGATGCAGGCCGTCAGATTCGCCTGTTACTGGAACGGGACATCAAGCCCTCCGACATTATGACCAATGAGGCTTTTGAAAATGCTATCACGGTGGTAACCGTACTCGGAGGCTCTACCAATGCCGTTTTGCACCTCATCGCTATGGCAAAAAGTGTGGATTTATCGCTGACGCAGGACGATTTCCAACGCATCGGCGACCGCACCGCCGTGCTGGCTGACCTGAAACCTTCCGGCAAATACCTGATGGAAGATTTGCACCGCATCGGCGGCGTGCCGGCAGTGATGAAATATTTGCTGAAAAAAGGGTTGTTGCACGGCGATTGCCTGACGGTCACCGGCCAAACAATTGCGGAAAATATGGCCTCCGTACCCGATCTGGATTTCGATACGCAGAAAATTATTTTTCCGGTCGAAGCGCCGATCAAAAGCACCGGCCACTTGCAGATTTTATACGGCAACCTCGCCGAACTGGGTAGCGTTGCTAAAATCAGCGGCAAGGAAGGCGAGCGATTCGTAGGCCCCGCCCGCGTTTTTGACGGTGAGAAAGCCCTGATCGCAGGCATTCAGAATGGGCGTGTACAGGCAGGCGACGTGGTGGTGATTCGGTACGTTGGTCCGAAAGGCGCCCCGGGTATGCCCGAAATGTTGAAACCAACTTCTGCGCTCATCGGCGCCGGACTGGGTAAAAGTGTGGCATTGATCACGGATGGCCGTTTCAGCGGCGGCACACACGGTTTTGTGGTGGGGCATATCACCCCGGAAGCCTCGGAAGGCGGACTGCTTGCCCTGGTGCACGACGACGATACCATCGAGTTAGATGCCGTGAACCGGACGATACATTTGAAAATCAGCGATGCCGAAATTCAACAACGCCGGGCCACATGGCAAGCGCCGCCGCTCGCCGCCACCAAAGGCGTTTTATACAAATACATTAAATCCGTGAGCACCGCCGCAGAGGGGTGTGTGACGGATGAATTTAATGATAAATGATGAATGATGAGCGATGAATATTTGGCCCGACAGGTGAAGTGAATTTTGTTTTTCTTTTAAAGAATTGATTTTCAATAAATTAGAATTTTTTCATCATTCATCATTCATCATTCATCATTCATCATTCATCATTCATCATTTATCATTCATCATTCATCATTCCCCCTCGACCACTTTCGCCATTAAATAATTACGCACATGACAGCCACTCCGATCACTGCTCCTGAAACAAGTCTCTCCGAACTGGAGGCTCCTGTTTTACCACAAATATCCGGCTCGCAGGCCGTACTGGAAGCGTTTATTGCTGAAGGGGTGGATACTATTTTCGGGTATCCGGGCGGCGCTATTATGCCTATTTACGATGCTTTGTACGATTATGGCGAACAAATCAAACACATTCTCGTGCGGCACGAACAAGGCGGTATTCACGCTGCGCAGGGTTATGCGCGTACTTCCGGCAGGGTAGGGGTGGTATTTGCCACCAGTGGTCCGGGCGCGACCAACTTAGTCACCGGGCTGGCTGATGCTCAGATAGACAGTACGCCCGTGGTGTGCATTACCGGACAGGTATTTGCCCATTTGCTTGGCACCGATGCTTTTCAGGAAATTGATGTCATCAATATTACCACACCTGTCACAAAATGGAACTGCCAGGTGACGGATGCCTCCGAAATTCCGGCGGTGCTGGCCAAAGCCTTTTACATTGCCCGCAGCGGTCGCCCGGGTCCGGTTTTGATCGATATTACCAAAAATGCACAGTTGCAAAAGTTTGATTATGAAGGATATACGCCCTGCGACCACATCCGCAGTTACCGGCCGCGTCCCATTGTCCGGCACGAATATATCGAGCAGGCCGCAGCGCTGATCAATACCGCCGAACGGCCATTTATTTTATTCGGACAGGGAGTGATCCTGGGAAATGCCGAGCAGGAGTTTCGTGCATTTGTGGAAAAAAGCGGCATCCCCTCCGCCTGGACGATTCTGGGTCTGGGCGCTTTGCCCACCGGCCACCCCCTGAACATGGGTATGCTGGGCATGCACGGCAATTACGGCCCCAACGTACTCACCAATCAATGCGACGTGCTGATTGCCATCGGAATGCGTTTTGATGACCGGGTGACGGGGCGGCTCGACCGTTATGCCAAGCAGGCCAAAGTGGTTCACCTCGATATTGATCCGGCAGAAATTGACAAAAATGTGAAAGCCACGGTGCCGGTTTGGGGCGACTGCAAGGAAACCTTGCCGCTGTTGACCAAACTGATAGAAGCCAAAACCTATCCCGAATGGCTCCAGCGTTTCCGCGACCATGATGTACAGGAACATAAAATTGTCATTCAGGACGAACTTCACCCAACGGGCGATATACTCACAATGGGCGAAGTCATCCGCATCCTCAATGAACTAACCGGTGGCGACGCCGTCATCGTGACCGACGTGGGCCAGCACCAGATGGTGACGACGCGCTACGCCAGGTTCAATGATTCCCGCTGCAATGTCACTTCCGGCGGATTAGGCACCATGGGCTTTGCGTTACCCGCTGCTATTGGCGCTAAATACGGCGCACCGGATCGCACGGTCATAGCCATTGCCGGCGACGGCGGGATTCAAATGACCATTCAGGAACTCGGCGCGATACAGCAATTCGGCGCGGATGTCAAAATCATTATTCTGAATAATCAGTTTCTCGGAATGGTGCGCCAGTGGCAGCAACTGTTCCACGAACGCCGCTACTCTTTTGTGGATATTACCAGCCCCGATTATGTAAAAGTGGCCGATGCTTATGGCATTCCCGGACAAAAAGTGACCCAAAGAGCACAATTGACCGTCGCCATGCAGGAGATGCTGCAACATCCGGGGGCTTATTTGCTGGAAATTATGGTGGGTAAGGAAAATAATGTGTTCCCAATGGTGCCGCAGGGATGTGGGGTGGCGGAGATAAGGCTCGAATGAGGCTGTTAGTGGTTATCAGTTATCGGTTATCCGTTATCCGTGTTTCAGGCAGAGAATGGTGAAAGAATGCTGATTTCATTTCCCCATGCCGAATACAGATAACTGATAACTGATAACTGATAACTGATAACCGATTCAGGATTTCAATTGCTTCTCTTTTAAAAGGTATGAAATATACCCGTTAAGTAGCCTGGAACAGTTGTCTATTTAGGTTTTGAAAGATTTGAGTTGTTCGGCAGTAATATAAGTTTCATCATAAGCAGTAATAAGGTGCTCAAGAGTTTCTTCTAACGAACCTCTTGCCATCCGGCAATATTGTGCATTTTCCTTGTGATGAAAACGGCCGTAACCTTCTGCAATACAGGCAGTAATACGCCGTGAGGATCGGATGATTTGATCACAAAGCCTGAATCGCTCCTCTGTTGGGAATAATTCTTTTACCAGTTGCGCAATGTTTTTACGCAACTGTCGGCACTCCTTGTAGGAATCCAAATCTGTAAATGATCTGATTATCATAATTGAAACGCGTTTATTAAAAAGCCCAAAAATAACCACAAAATCCAAGATAAACCACCACTAATAACAGATAACTAATAACTGATAACTATGAAACGGGAATACACCATCACCGTCTATACCGAAAATCAGGTAGGCCTGTTGAACCGCATCGCGATCATTTTTTCCCGGCGCAAGATCAACATCGATAGCCTGAACACCTCGCCCAGTGAAGTGGAGGGTATACACCGTTTTACCATCGTGATCGATGAAACGGAAGAGGTTGTGCACAAACTCACGCGCCAGATTGAAAAGCAGGTGGATGTGCTGCGCGCTTTTTATAACAGCGAAGACGAGATAGTGTGGCAGGAAATGGCACTCTACAAAGTGCCTACCGATGAAATAGCCGAAAAAGTGAAGGTGGAACGCCTGCTGCGCCAACATGGTGCAAGAGCCGTAGTCATCCGAAAAGATTATACCGTGTTCGAGACGACAGGACACCGCGAAGAAACCAATAACCTGATTCGCGTACTGGAGCCTTATGGCCTGATCGAATTTGTGCGCAGCGCCCGGGTGGCTATTATCAAAGCCAGCAGCGGATTTCACGAAATGCTCCGGGATTTTGAGCAGCGCGATCCCAGTGAAGTACCGAATGAAAACGAATACCTCAATGAAAAGGAACGGGTGTTCGTAATGTAAAAATTAAACAATTTCTATAAAACATGGCACAACTCAACTTTGGCGGCACACTTGAAAACGTCGTCACGCGCGAAGAATTTCCCCTCGAAAAAGCACAGGCTATCCTGAAAGACGAAGTCGTAGCCGTCATCGGTTATGGCGTGCAAGGCCCTGGTCAGGCGCTTAACCAACGCGACAATGGCATTCATGTGATTGTGGGTCAGCGCAAAAACTCCAAGTCCTGGGACAAGGCAATGGCCGACGGTTTTGTACCCGGCGAGACCTTGTTCGACATCGAAGAAGCCCTCGAACGCGGTACGATCATCTGTTACCTGCTCAGCGACGCAGCGCAGATTCAACTTTGGCCGACCGTGAAAAAACACCTCACTCCCGGCAAAGCGCTGTATTTCTCTCATGGCTTCGGCATCACGTACAGCGACCAAACCGGTATCATTGCCCCGGCTGGTGTGGATGTATTTCTGGTAGCCCCCAAAGGTTCCGGCACTTCCCTGCGGCGCATGTTTCTGCAGGGCCGCGGACTGAACAGCAGTTATGCGATCCACCAGGATGCCACGGGCCGCGCTTTCGAGCGGGTCATCGCACTGGGCATCGCTATCGGTAGCGGTTACCTGTTTGAAACCAACTTTAAAAAAGAAGTGTACAGCGACCTCACCGGCGAACGCGGCACACTCATGGGCGCTATTCAGGGCATTTTTGCCGCCCAATACGCGGTGCTGCGCGAGCGCGGCCACTCTCCCAGCGAGGCATTCAACGAAACCGTGGAAGAACTCACCCAGTCGCTCATGCCGCTGGTAGCAGAAAACGGTATGGACTGGATGTATGCCAACTGCTCCACCACCGCACAACGCGGCGCATTGGACTGGTGGAAAAAATTCCGCGACGCCACCCTGCCGGTATTCAGTGAATTATACGACAACGTAGCGACTGGTAAAGAAGCCGCTCGCTCCATTGCTTCCAATAGCCAGCCGGACTACCGCGTGAAACTGGAAGAAGAATTAAAGGAACTCCGCGAAAGTGAAATGTGGCAGGCGGGTCAGACGGTGCGCAGTTTGCGGCCGGAGAATCAGCCTGTGGAAGCGTAGTTGGTTGGTTATCGGTTATCTGTTATCTGTTATCAGTGTATTTCAGGCTGGAATATGAGTATATGCTACATCCATTTCCCTATGCTGAATACTGATAACAGATAACCGATAACTGATAACAGACTGATAACTACTCCGGCGTCAGCCGGGCCACCCATCCCCCGCCCGGTGCAAGCCGAATGGAGAGGACATCCTTCGGGCCGATTATTTTTTCCGAAATAGTGTAATCCGAAGGATAACGATGGGCATTGGCGCCGTCGGCGCAAATCGTGGCGCGGTAACTGCCGGGAGGCAAAAAATCGAGTGAAATGTCGGTTTGGAAGGGCGTCCAGTCGTTCATGGCGGCTAAGTACCAGTCCCGACCATGTCGCCGGGCGAGAACGAGGTGATCCGAAAATTGAGCGCGCAGTACGCGCAGTTCGTCCCAGGTAGTCGGCAGGCTGCCCAGCAATTCCATAAATTCCGGTTCGCGGAATCCGGTACTGGGGTTGCCGCTGAACATTTGGAGCGGGCTTTCATACACGATAAACATGGCTAACTGGTGGCTGCGGGTACCTTGTGTCATCACTTTGGCGCCGATGGAGCGGAAGGTTTGTTGGGTGGCGTTGTCGAGGATACCCGGTTCGTAATCCATAGGGCCGCTGAGTTGCCGGATAAAAGGCAGTAGCAGGTCGTGTTCCGGGGTGACGAGGTCGCTCCAAATATTAAATTCGGAACCGAGTGCGCCCTCGCGGGTAATCAGGTGTGGATAAGTGCGCTGCATGCCGGCGGGTTTGTAGGCCCCGTGAAACATCACCATGATGCGGTACCGGGCGGTTGCTTCGGCGATGCGTTCATAAAACTGCACCATGTGCTGGTCGTCGCGGTCCATAAAGTCGGTCATAATGCAGCGAACGCCCCAGCGCTGAAACTGTTGCATGGCGCTGTCTAATTGCCGGTCGAGGGTCATGGAAAGCGTCCAGAGAATAAGGCTCACACCTTTCGAGCGGGCATAATCGGCAATACTGTCCATGTTCATGCCCGGCGTGATGCGAAACAAGTCTTTCACATCGCTCCAACCGGCATCGAGCATCACGTATTCCAGTCCGAAGCGGTGGGCAAAGTCGATGTAATATCGGTAGGTGTTGGTGTTGATACCCGCTTCAAACGGCACGCCGTAAATATTGCTTCCGATGATCCATTCTTCGGTACTGGTGCCTGGTTTGATCCAGTCCGTCTCTTTGATTCGGTTGGGGGAGGCTAAGCGAAAAACGAGGTCGTTTTGTACCAGATCGGCAGCCGCAGGGGCTATAACGATGACACGCCAGGGGAAAGCGCCCGTTCCGCCACGGCGGGCAATCCAATTCCGGCGTTCGGTGACGATTTGTTGGGGAAATGCTCCTTCGGTGACCCGGATGTTGGCAGGGTAGGGTGCAAACACTGCTTTTAATCCACGATCTGCTGCTTTTTGTAAAAACATACCCGGATAATCGAGCAGATCGGATTCGGTGATGACCACAAATGGCGCCGTGGAATCTGCCAGCAAAACAGGCGAAAAAGCAAGGCGCTGAACGGGCAAGGTATCCAGTCGGGAAATGCTGTACGGCGATTCAAAACTCGTATGGAAAATATCGGCGTCGTTGCGGGGCTGCACTGCCGGGTAATAAACGAGCCTATTGTCAGGAAAACGGAAATGCGCCGTTTCATGGCTGATGGTAATACTGTCCCGAAAATCGGTGACAAACCGGTACGCTACGCCATCGTCGTAGGCCCTGAAAGTGGATTTTTTTCAGCATAGTCAAAGGTATTAATCATGGTACAAATTCAACAGACTCCTTTTATACAGCCGACAGATATACTGGCAGCAGCCGAACGCCTAAGCGGGGTGGTGCGGCATACCCCGCTGATTCGCAACGCCAACCTCTCCAGGTTATTTGATTGTAATATTTGGCTCAAACGGGAGGATTTGCAGGTGGTGCGCTCGTACAAACTGAGGGGCGCTTACAACATGATGAGCCAGTTGTCCCGGGAGGATTTGCAACGCGGCGTCGTGTGCGCCAGCGCGGGCAACCACGCCCAGGGCTTTGCTTATTCCTGCAAAAAACTCGGCGCGCAGGGCGTCATTTTTATGCCGGTTATCACGCCCCGGCAAAAAGTGTCGCAAACCCGGATGTTCGGCGAGGATTTTATCGACATCAAATTGGTAGGCGACAACTTCGACGATTGCGCGGCGGCAGCCAAACAGTACACCATCGAACATGGATTGACTTTTATCCCGCCTTTCGACCATCCCCATATCATTGAAGGACAGGGTACCGTTGCGGTAGAAATATTAGAGGAATTGCCCGACGTGGATTTTCTGTTTGTGCCCGTCGGAGGCGGCGGACTCAGCGCCGGAACGGGTACTTATTTCAAAACCTTTTCCCCAAAAACATTTGTGGTGGGTGTGGAGCCGGAAGGCGCGCCCTCCATGTGCGAAGCCCTGAAAGCCAACCACCCGGTCACTTTAGACGCCATCGACCGTTTTGTCGACGGCGCAGCGGTGAAACGTGTAGGCGAACTCACTTTCAAAGTATGCCGTACGGTACTGGACGATATTGCCCTCGTGCCGGAGGGCCGCGTATGCCGCACGATCCTCAAACTGTACAACGAAGATGCGATCGTGGCCGAACCGGCAGGTGCGCTCAGTATTGCCGTGCTGGAAGATTATGCCGATCGTATCCGCGGCAAAAACGTCGTCTGTGTGGTATCCGGCAGCAATAACGACATCGACCGGATGCCGGAAATCAAGGAACGCGCGTTGCAATACGAAGGCCTCAAGCACTATTTCCTGATTCGTTTCGCACAACGCCCGGGCGCCCTGAAAGAATTTGTCAACAATGTTTTAGGCCCGACAGACGACATCACGCGTTTCGAGTACATGCAAAAAACAAATAAAGATACCGGTCCGGCCCTCGTTGGTATTGAATTGCAACAACGGGCCGACTATGAGTTGCTGATCGCCAACCTGCAACGGTTTCATATTGATTTTTCGGAGATCAATAAGGATGATAAGTTGTTCGGATACCTGGTGTGAAGTTATTCGTTATCGGTTATTTG